>CALBTQ010000867.1 GCA_937967875.1 uncultured Pseudomonadota bacterium | reverse complement strand
ATCGTATTCGGTGACTGGAGTTCAGACGTGTGCTCTTCCGATCTACCTTTTCAGGCAAAACACTACTGGTGTTGTTGGTTGTCATGTTGCTGAACGTCACCGCGGCGCTGGCCGACGAGAAAGCGGACAAGCAGGCCGTGGAAACCTACGATGATACTTCTTCGCGTAAATCCGCACAGGAGTACGACAAGGAAGGGCCCAATCCGCCCCATCGCGCCAATTTCGCCACGGCGAACCAATACATGAACCAGGGGCAATTCCAACGCGAGTTTTTCATCCGCGGCAATGACCGCAACATGCGCAAGCCGTTGGAAGACACCTATCGTCTCGATCGCCATTATGAAAAGAAAATGCGCCTGCGTTTCGCCCCCGGTTTTCGCCGGTAACGGCTCGACCTGACGCCCATCACCGGGTCGGGAGCCGCATCGGGGGGCGTCGATCGTCCCCCGATGACCGAAATGGTGCGCCGAAAAAAAAGAGGAATGAAATGAATTTCGCCAAACGGGTGAACACTTCGTTGGCCTTCGACGCCGCCGTCGAAAAGCTTACCGCCGCGCTGGCCGACGAGGGCTTCGGCATCCTCACGCGCATCGACGTGCAGGAAACGTTGAGAAAGAAACTCGATCACACGATGGATCGCTATGTGATTCTGGGCGCGTGCAATCCGCCGCTGGCGCGCAAGCTGCTGACGGTGAACAAGGATATCGGGGTGATGCTGCCCTGCAACATTTCGGTGTTCGAGGAGGACGGCGGCACGGCGATCGTGGCGCGCAGCGCCGAACCGTTTGCGGCGATGGTCGACGATTCGACCTTGCAGGAATTGTTTGTCGACGTCGGCGAGCGGATCGACCGGGTGCTCGCGATGATCGCCGATTAAAGCGAGTCCTTCAGGTTGTAGTCCTCCAGTTTCTTGCGCAACGTCGGCCGCGTGATGCCCAGGATCTCGCACGCCTCACCGTAATTGCCTTTGGTGAAGCGCAACACGCGCTCGATGTGTTCCTTTTCCAATTCCTTCAGCGAGGGCAGGCTGCGCCCGAGGCTGTCGGGCGGAGTTGCCTGGCGGTCGCCGAAATCGCCCAACACCAGCACGTCGCCTTTGGAAACCACCGCCGCGCGAATCAGCACGTTGTACAATTCGCGCACGTTGCCCGGCCAGTCGAACGCCATCAGCCGCTCCAGATCGTTGTCGGCCACTTTGACGATTTTCTTGTGCAGCTCAATGTTGATGCGCTTGAGCAGATGATCGACCAATAAGGGGATGTCCTCGCGATGCTCGCGCAACGGCGGCAGCGTGATGTAAAACACCTGCAGCCGATAGTACAGATCCTCGCGGAAACGCCCCTCCTGCACCAATTGTTTCAGATTGCGGTTGGTCGCCGTGACGATCCGCGCCTTGAGCGGCAACGATTTCAGCCCGCCCACGCGCTCGAATTCGCGCTCCTGAATCACGCGCAGCAACTTCGCCTGCAGGTTCGTCGACAGTTCGCTGATCTCGTCCAGAAACACCGTGCCCGCGCCGGCGAATTCGAGCTTGCCGATCTTGCGCATGTGCGCGCTGGTGAAAGAGCCTTTTTCGTGGCCGAACAATTCGCTTTCCAGCAACGTCTCCACCATCGCCGAACAATTGATGGCCACGAACGGCTCTTCGGGATTGGTCGCGCGATGCAACACGCGCGTGATCAACTCCTTGCCGGTGCCCGATTCGCCCTGCACAAAAACGGTGACCGGATTGTTCGCCGCCAGGCCGATCTGCTTGATGACCTTGTAGATGGCCGGGCTGTTGCCGACGATGTCGTAGCGGTTGAAGTCCTCGGTGTGCTCGCGGCTGATCGCCTTGAGGCGCGCGTCCAGTTTGGCGATGTGCACGGCCTTCTCGATGACCAGGTCGAATTCGTCGAGGTTCAGCGGCTTGAGTAGGTAATCGAAGGCGCCCAACTTCATCGCGTCGATCGTCGAGGTCATGTCCTGGTAGCCGGTGATCATGATCACGCTGCCCGACCATCGTTCCCGCTTCGCCTCGCGCAGCAGATCCAACCCGCTGCCGTCGGGCAGTTTCTGGTCCAGCAGCACCAGATCCGGATTGCCCAATTGCCAGAGCCGGCGGCCCTCGGCGATGCGGTTGGCCGGCGTGACCTCGTACCCCTGGCTGGACAAATGCAGGCGCAGCGTTTCGCCGATTGTCTTGTCGTCGTCGATGAGCAGGACTTTATTCATCCGACATTCCTTTTACAACGTGATGCGCACCGTGGTGCCCTGTCCGGGTTCGCTGTGCAACGCCAGATGGCCGCCGTGCGCTTCGACGATCTTCTTCACGACCAGCAGGCCCAGACCGACGCCGTTTTCTTTGGTCGTGAAAAACGGTTCGAACAAACGCGCGCTGATCTCGGGCGTCATACCCGGCCCGTCGTCGATCACTTCGATCGACACCAGGCCGTCGGCGAAGCGCGAGCGGATGAGAATCGTGCCGCCGCCCGGCATCGCTTCGACCGCGTTGTTCAACAGATTGAGAAATACCTGCCGGAAGCGGTCGGCGTCCAGGAGAACGTGATCATCGCCCAGTTCGATCGCCAGTTCCACGCCGATCCTCCGGTCCTGCAATTTGCCCTGCAGATCGCCGATGACCGCCTCGATCATCGGTCGCAAGGCCGTCGGTTTGGGTTCGATGTCGATCGGTTTGGCGAAATTGAGCAGATCGTTGAACATGACCTTCAAGCGGTTCACCGCGTTGACGGCCAGGTTGTAATGTTTCGCCAGTCGCTCCCGATCGTCGGTGGGCCGCGCCAGAATTTGCAGGTTCATCATGACCGAAGAAAGCGGATTGCGCATTTCATGGATGACGCTGGCCGTGAACTGACCGATGGCCGCCATGCGTTCCTGCTGCAATAGTCGGTCTTGCGCGGCCACCAGCTTGTCGTAGGCCTGCTGCAGTTCGTTGCGCTTCTCGGACAATTCGCGCTGCGTGCTGCGCACGTTGTCGACCATTTTGTTGAACGCGTCGATCAAGTGTTGCGGTTCGCCGGTCGTCTGGTAATTGATCTTGGCCGTCAAATTGCCCGCCGCGACCGTGTCGGCCGCTTTGGTCGCCGCCCGCAACGGCTTGGTGAAATAGCGGGCGACCCAGGCCGATAAAAACGCCACCGTCAGCAACAGCAGCAAGGTTGTGCCCAGCACGACCGTGCGGATGTAACGGATCGGCCGAAAGACCTCGTCGATGTTGTGTTCCGCAATCAGGTACAAGCCTAGGTCCTCGATGCGCCGGCCGTAGCGCATCACCTTCGATTCGGCGATGCCGGTAACGATTTGCAGTTGTTGATCCTGAAAATTTTTTAAATCGACGATGAAGGACTTGTCGCCGGCGCCGGACGATCGTTCGGCATTGAGCGATATGCCGTGATCGTCGATCAAGTAGGTGAAGCCGCCGACTCCCAAACCGGTCCGGTCGTCGATGATATCCTGCGAAATCTCGTCCATATTCAGCAGGCCGATTGCGAAAAGCTGTCCACCGTTTTCCTTGGCGTCCACCTTCCTGGCGATGACCATCACGGCGCCGAAGGACGGTTCGCGTAAAATACGGGTGATGATTTGCTTGGGAGAACGCTGCAGGTCGGCGATCACCATGATAATGTTATTCAGGTTTACCCCGATCGGCAGCGGACCGGTGGCGGCATGGGGGTGCGCATTCCGGTCGATTACCGCGATTCGCACGAACGAGGAAGACCGCTTTTTAAAGCGGTCAAGCAGCGCGCAGGTTTTGTTTTGTTGGTCCTTCGATTCGATGCCCGGGCATTGACGGATGTGTTCGCTGTCGGCGATGTCCGCCATGTCCTGCGCCCGCTCGCGGTACCAGACATTCAGCAACTGTGCCTTCATTTCGACGATGGCGCGCAATTGAGCGCCTTCTTCGTTTTCCACCATGTCGCGCGCGATCAAATAGCCGATCGACGCCGTGACCAACAACGGCAGCAATCCGATCGCCAGCAGCGTGTAGAACAGTCGCCCCTGCACGCGGCTTTTGAAGATAAATCCTTCCGCGGCCGGTCGGTGGATCATCGACTCGTTCTTCTTGTGCGACATGTGGAAACGCAAACCCCCATCCACTTCTATTCATAATAATTATCCGATCGCTTGGCAATATTCGAATGGAAATAATCTCAGTAAAGCAACTCGACGTACCGCGCCAACTCGATCTTGCTTTTGTGTTGCTTGTTGATCTCGCTCAATAGTGCGGTGGTGATTTCGCTCGCCTGCGTAGTTTGCCGGTGCACGAAGCTCTCCTCCAGATCGGCGACCGTCGCCGGATGATGGATGGCGATCAGATTTTCCGACTCGATGTAGCAACTGCGAATCGACAAATTGAACGATCCGAGCAGCGCCAGTTCGCCGTCGATGAGAAACTCTTTGGTGTGCAGATACGGTTGCGGCTGCCCGTCGATCTCGTGGCCGTCGATTTCGAAAATGCGGATTTTTTCGGCCAGCAGGGCGGGCAGGTAGTTGAGCGACACTAGGTAGCCGGTGGAAAAACCGACCTCCTGACAGGTGCGGTAGGAGTTGGTCAGAATGCGGATTTCCACCCCGCGCCGGGCCGCGTCCAGCAGGGCGTCGCGCAGCAGGCAATCGGGCAGAATGACGTACTGCGAAGAGATGAACACGCGCTCGCGGGCCATCTGCAACGCGCTGATCAGTGCGCGCATGGTCTGATATTCGCCGCGCCACGGCTGCGATTGAATGAATTGCGCTTCGACCTCGCCGGTCGGCTCGTCGGCTCGGAACAACTCGGTCGGCTGCTTGACGTTGGCGTTGCCGGTGGAGAACGCCTGAAAGCTGCGCAAGAAACCCTGTTGCACGCGATGCACGAGCGGACCGGTCAGCAGCAGATCCATGTCCAGCCAGTGGAAGAAATACCGGTCGTCGATGTTGCGCCCGCCGACGATCGCCCTTTCGCCGTCGACCACCAGGATCTTCTCATGGATCGCGAAATCCAGCAGCGGCAGCGCGGGCAGACCGCCGGGGCCGTTGAACACGGTCAGTCGATCCTTCGCTTCTTTGGCGTCCAGCGTGCGATCCTGCCGCATCTTTTGCAGCCAGACTGCCGGCGATTGATCGCCGCCGCGCAGCGAGACGATGCCCGCGTCGCGCAACAACTGACCGCTGAACATCAGCAGATTGATGCCGCGCTGATTCTGCTGCCATTGCCGCATCAGCACGGCGACCACGCTTTCGTTGGATTCATCGGCCAGGTGGGCTTCGATCTTCTGCCCCAGCAATTGCAGGTCGAGCAGCAGCTTCTGAAAGCGCATACGCAACGTGCCGATCGGCGAGGAGGGCAACTGCGTGTCGGAATTGAGCAGCACATTGACCTCGACGCCCGCCTCGGCCTTGGCCAGCAGCGCCTTGACCAGCCGTTCGCTTTCCCCTTCGTCGCTGAGCGTGTAGGCCTGCAGATTGATTTGCCGCGTCGCGCCTTCGATCATCGCCAGGCGTACGTCGAAGGCGGCTTGACCGTCGTCGAGAATCGTCACGCTGTTGCCCGCCGTCAGCGGCGCATCGGCGATCATTTCCAGCGCCCGTCGATTGTCCGCGTGCGTCACCGCCGCCGGATAGGCCGGCCGGCGATAGTCGACTCGCAACGTCGCTTTCTGCCGCCCGGCGGCGCCTTCGGAATCCAGCGCGAACAATTGCAGCTCATAGTGCCCCGGCTCGGCCAGCAGCGGCACGGACCAGGACGTTTCGTACACGCCCTCGGCGGTGCCGGGCAGAATATAATCGGTCGGCGAGAGGGGATGTTCGGCCGCCAGTCCCAGCGGCGACAGGTCGATGCGCACGGCGTTGATGCGCGCCTGTTCGTTGGGCGTGAATATCGTGCAGCGACACGTCGCCCGGCCGCTGCCGTCGTTGGGCGCGTCGGGGGGATCGACCTCGATGTTCTTGATGATCAGCACGAGGTCTCCTCTCGTTTTACTTATCGGCTATTCGCGGCGGTAGCCTTCGTTGACCGCCATGATGTCCAGAAACACCGTCGCCGCGTCTTCCACCGGCAGCAGCACGGCGCGCTTGGCGTCGGCCTTGCGGTAGTCCACCGTCTTCACGTACCGCTCGCACGCCAGGCAGGCGTCGAGGTAATGCGGCGCTTCGTCGTCATGGGTCAAGGCGCGCAGTTGCTCGCTGTCCTCGTTGCCGCAGTAGGGGCATTTCAGCCGGGAGAAGGTCCAGACGAAATTGCAGGCGCCGCAGTACAGATGCCGCTTGCCGCCGTCGCCGACCAGCGCGCCCATCGCCGGCTGGTTGCCGCAGATGGGACAGGCGCCGAACATCCATTGTTCATCGTCGACATGATGGGCGAGGGCATGCGCGAACGCCGGCAACACGGCCGAGCCGAGGTTGTGCAGCAAGAAGAAAAACGATTCGCGCAACAGGCCCGATTGCGTGGCCAGCTTGTTGATCGTTTCCGCGTCGCGGGCCACCGACAGCCGCAGCAGGTCGGCCAGTCGGGCCGGTTCGGCGATCGCTTGCTCCACCCAGTCGGTCATCGCTTTAAAAGTTTCCTCGTCGGTGAACGAGGCCAGCGCCAGCACCTCGCGCGCCAGAGCGATCAACTCGGTCTCGCCGACCTCCAGCCGCTCGGCATCCAGTAGATGGAAACCCTCATTGAGGCGCATGGCCGCCTGCTCGGAGTCGAGGGCATATTTTTCCGCGAAGGGCAAAAACACGGCAAAGGATTTGTTGACCAGGCGCAGCGAATTGTCGATCAGATCCAGCAGGTCCTCAGCGACATACTCCTCGCCGCGATAGGCGTCGATCGCCTTGGCGATGCGCTCGTCGGTCAGTTGGGAAAAGCCCGGTTTGACTTCGTCGTCGTGATGCGGCGTGGCCGGAGCCGGCGGCATTTTGCCTCGGATTTTCATCCGTGTTCTCCTTTGTTTTTGCGATGGCAGGCGCGACGCCTCTTTCTCGGGTACACCAAAGCACGACGCGGAGCAAGAGGGGCGCGGGAAAAAGAAAGGCCCCGCCGCCGGCGAGGCCCTTCATCGCGATCAATTGAACTTAAACGTCGCCTTCCAGACCGTGCGCGTCGTAGTCGTCCATCAGGATCCACTTCACGGCGCTGGGCAGATCGGGATAGAGCTTTACCTTGCCGTCTTTGACGCGTTTATCTTTCGCTTTGAGCCAGGCGATACGTTCTTGCGCGTACTTCATCATCGCGTCGTAGTCGCCGAACGAAATCGCGTCGGTGGGGCAAGCGTGCGCACACGCGGGCTCCATGCCTTCGGCGATGCGGTCGTAGCACAACGTGCATTTGACGATCGCGCCGCTCTTCTTCTGACGCGGAATGTTGAACGGGCAATAGTCTTTGACGTTCTCGAAGTCGGCGGCTTTCGCCTGGTCGGTGTAAACCACCGCGCCTTCGGGCGAAATGAACGCCGCCTCTTTCGCATTGCTGAAAGCGTCGATGCACGTAGGTTCCGAGCAGTGGCGGCATCGATCGCTGGTCATCAGCCAGTACACGCCGTAGGCTTTGCCGTTGTCGCGCTCGCTGAAACGCACGAGCGTGTAGGTGTCGCCGTCCAGATCGGGCGGATTCTGGTAGCTTCCGGTGAAGATGGTCTTCACGGCGGGCTGTTCGTTCCACTGTTTGCAGGCGACCTGACATCCGCGGCAACCGGTGCAGCGGCTGGGGTCGATAATCATCAACTTTTTACCCATGACTGCACCTCCTTAAAGTTTCTTTTCGATGTTCACGAGGAACGCCTTGAACTCGGGAATCCGGGTGTTCGCATCTCCTACGTGAGGGGTTAGCACGTTGGCCGAATCGCCTTCGCAGATGCCGCAGAAGCCCCAGTGCCAGGGAATGCCCACCATCTCGACATCTTTGCCGTTCACTTTGAGCGGCTTGAAGCGGTTGGTGACGCAGGCCTTGGCGACCAGGCTGCCGCGATCGTTCCACACGCGAACCAGATCGCCGTTGGCCAGGCCCTTTTCCTTGGCCAGCGTTTCGCTCATCTCGATAAAGAGTTCGGGCATCAGTTCGACGAGCCAGGGCAGGCTGCGGGTCATTGCACCGGCCTGCCAGTGTTCGCTGACGCGGTAGGTCGTGCCGACGATCGGATACTTGTCGGGCGTGCCGAACTTGGCCGAGTCGCCGCCGTAGTAGAACACCGCCGGGTTGCAGTCGCACGCCGGATGCATCAGGTTCTCGGTCGGGCTTTCCACCGGCTCGTAGTGCTCGGGGAACGGACCGTCGACCAGGCCGGCGGCGAAGATGTTCGCCATGCCTTCGTTCTTCATGATGAACGGCAGCTTGGGTTTGCCGGTCGTGTCGCTCATCGGCGGCATGCCGCCGTCGGGCACGTCGCCGACCCAGGCGGCGCCGTCCCAGGTGATGACCGGTTTGTCCGGGGCGAAGGGCTTGCCGTTGAGGTCGACCGAAGCGCGGTTGTACAGCACGCGGCGGTTGACCGGCCAGCACCACGACCAGTTGTGATACATGCCCAGGTGCGTGTCCTTCGGATCGCGTTTGGCCATGTTGTTTCCGTCGGCGTTGTACGCGCCGCAGTACAGCCAGTTGCCCGAAGCGGTGCTGCCGTCGGCCGCCAACAGGGTGAAGTTCTTCACCTGGTTGCCGGTCGCGGTTTCGTACCCGTTGATCGCCTTGGCGACCTTGTGCACGTCCGGGTGGCCGTGACCGTTGTCATACGGCCAATTGAGCTTGAGGATCGCATCGGTGTGCTTCTTGCCTTTGCCGGCTTTGTACAGCTTGTACACTTCCTGCCGCAGGCGGTGAATGATCCACAAATCGTCCATCGAATCGCCCGGCGCGTCGCCGCCCTTGTAGCGCCACTGCACCCACCGACCGGAATTGGAAATCGAACCTTCTTTTTCCACGCTGGCCGCGGCGGGCAGGCGGAACACTTCGGTTTTGATGTCCTTGGGATTCACGCCGTCGCGTTTCCAGAATATGGAGGTCTCCGTTTCCCACAGGTCGATCGTCACCATCCAGTTCAGTTTGGCCAGTGCGTTGCGCTCCAACTCGGAGTTGGGACCGCCGACCGCCGGATTTTGTCCGAAGAAGAACGCGCCCTTGAGTGCGCCTTTGTTCATATCCTCGAACAAGGAGATGTGACTGTAATTGCCGCCGCGCTTGGGAATCCAATCGTAAGCGAA
>CALBTQ010000866.1 GCA_937967875.1 uncultured Pseudomonadota bacterium | reverse complement strand
GATCGTATTCGGTGACTGGAGTTCAGACGTGTGCTCTTCCGATCTCGGGAGGATCGCCGCGGTACTGCTGGCTTTGCGTGTCGTCGGCCAACCTGCCGTTGTGTGCGGCCAGATGATGCCGGGCGTAGGAGCGCGCGCACACGGCCATCAGGCGCAGAAACTCCGGATCGTCCGCGGGCGATTCGGCGGCGACCACGCCGGCCACGTAGTCTTCCAGCGGCACGTGCACGACCGGCGTCCAGCGATCACGCCCCGCTTCCAGGCGCAGGCGGCCGGGATAGGCGCGCGTTTCGTTGTCCAGGCGAATCGTCGCGACCGCGGCGGCGTCGTGCGCGCGCGGACGAATAGCGAAGGGCGCTTGTTGGGAGCGGAAATCGCCGCAGGTCACCGCGCGGTGAAATCCGGCAAGAACGATTTCGCAGTTCGTCGCCGGGGCGGAACGTCCGGCGCCGTCGGTCACTTCCCAGCCGGGCGCGTGCAGCGCGATCTTGTCGACCGGGCGATGGGCCAACAGGCGCACGGCGACTTCGTCGGCCGCGGCCGCGCCGGTCCAGACGACCAGCAGCAGCAGCAGACTAGCGGCGATGAATTTCGGCGAATTTGCGGAAGCTGCGATCATAGGTGCGCTCCACGTCCGGCGGGAAACAGCACGCCGGCAATTCATTGTTGCGCAGATGGTACTGCAAACATTCGCAGCATTTGCCGTGGCGCGGGCAGCCCGCGTAGGTGCAGTTGCAAAAATCCATGTTCTTCTTCAGGTTCGAACAATCGGCCATGATCGAGTCGCTCCTTCGCTATTGATTGCGCCCGTTATACCATAGATACAATCGCTTTGCGCGACCGCGCGCTCTCTGTTAAGATGCGCGCGCGAATAAAACAAAAGGAACGATGACGAAATGACTTTACGACGCCTGACGATTTTACTGCTGCTGCTGTCGTTGCTCGCGTTCGGCGCGAGCGCCTGCGGTAAAACGAAACAACCGCCGATCGTGTTGATCGTGATCGATACCCTGCGCGCCGACCACGTCGGCTCTTACGGCTACGAGCGGCCGACGACCCCGGCGCTGGACGCGTTCGCCAAACAGGGCGTGCGCTTCACGCACACCTACGCCCCGGCGAGTTGGACGGTGCCGAGCATGAACTCGATGTTCACCGGCGTGTATCCACCCCGGCACGGCGTGGTGTTCGCGGAAATCGAGAACGTGACGGTCTCCAGCCAGCAGACGATGAGCAAAAAGTTCACCACGCTCGCCGAGTCGCTGCAGGCCGCGGGCTATGCGACCTTCGGCATTTCGGCGAACTACCACATGCACGAACAGTACGGCATGGATCAGGGCTTCGACCATTATAAGACGTTCTGGTTCGCCGATCGCGAAGCGGTGGACAAACAACTGGAAATTTTCCTGCCGCAGATCCAGCGGTTGCACAAGCAGGGCAAGCCCTATTTCCTGTTCGTGCATTACTTCGACCCGCATCATCCGTACAAGATCAACAAAGGCTTCACCGAGCGCATGGCGCCGGAGCTGGACCTGGAGCTGGTGGAAAAATACTCGTCGACCAAGTTCGTCGACTGGGCGCAGACCGGCGTGTTTTTCAAGGAACCCGACAAGATGCAGATGCTGGTGGATCTGTACGACGGCGAAGTGGCCGCGTGCGACGATTCATTGGCCAAGCTGCTCAAGAGCCTGCCGGGCTACGAACAGGCGGCGGTGGTGGTTACCTCGGATCACGGCGAGGCTTTCGGCGAGCATCACAATATGATCCACGGGCGCGACCTGTATGCCGAGACGGTCGACGTGCCGCTGGCGATCAAGCTGCCCGGCGGCAAGCAGGCGGGGCTGACGGTCGACACGCCGGTGTCGCTGATCGACCTGTACCCGACGCTGGCGACGCTGGCCGGGGCGCAGCGGCCCAAATACCTGGACGGTCTGGACCTTGCGCCGCTGTGGAGCGGCAAGGCGTTGGCCGAACGCATGCTGTATTCATTTACCGAACGCGTGCGCACCAACTCCTGGGCGGCGCTGATCGGGCCGCAATTCAAGCTGATGCACTCGATCGCGGAAAACAAGTACTTCCTGTTCGACCGGTTGACCGACGCGACCGAAACCGAAAACGTCTACGAGCAGCACGGCGACCTGGCGCTGGAATACCGCCGCTTGCTGGCCGAAAAGCGCGGGCAGGAACCGCTGTACAAACCGGGCGTAACCGGCGAACCCATGAGCGACCAACTGCGCTCGACGTTGCGCGACCTGGGCTATCTATAAACAACCCGTCGCATTCTAACCAGTTGAATTATTGCATTTAACGTTGACCCACCATGCATATTCGTTGTATGCAAAAAGAGCAACCGCAAGCAAAAACGACGCACCATCGATTGACGACCATCGGACGAACCGTTTGGCAGGCGCCGGGTGATTATTCATCCGTACGCACGGCGGTTCCATTGGAACGGGCGAAACATCGACGACAACCGCAACAGGGTATCGATACGAAAACAAAGGAGGGCCGATGAACAGAAAACTTATTCCATTTTTGCTGCTGCCTTTGGTGCTGGCGTTGGTATTGCTTTTCGCCTGCGACATCAAGGAAGCGGCGAAGGACGCGGCCGGCGATCAGATCGACACCAGCTTCGACGAGGACGCGACGCTGGAGCTCGAGCCGATCGAAGCCTCCGACGGCGGCGGCACGCAGACGCTGGACATGGACTGCGGCACGACCTCGGTGGCGAAAGAGTTGGAACGCAACGACATCGACGAGGATGACGTGGACATCGAATCGGTCGATCTGGACTTCGTCGACGCCAAGTACGCCGAGGCGGTCTGGGAGCCGGTCGAAGTGACCAACATGAATTGCATGCTGACCATGACCGGCTCGGTGGGCACGGTGACGGTGGTGGAAACGGGCGTGGAAAAAGGCAGCTCGAGCTGGACGGGCATCGACGTGCCCGGCGACGCGGTGGATTTCATCAACCACTACCTGGATCATCGCGACGAAGAATTCAACTATTGCGTCGAGTGCACCGACGCCGATTCGTATTCGGTGATCTGGCAGGTGCGCATCGGCGTGACCGTCAAGGGGGAGATCCTGTAAACGAAGCGGGCCGAACCTCACCTTCGCTCCGGGTGGAGCGACAGAAACGCCGACAAAGCTTTCTTGGACTTTGCCGGCTAACGGGAGACGAAAATCACGGTTTTCGTCTCCCATTTATTTTTAAATTGAATTAAGAAAAAGTTCGAGAATTATCCCGGGCGTATTTTCTTTGGTTTGGCCGGATCACTGGGTGGGGAAGTCCTGCACGAGCAGGGCGGCCACCTGGAGCGAAGCATCAGCGGGGAAATCGTCGTAATTTTCCACCATATTTTCCCCCTGGGCGAACGGGCCGATGGCCGTATTGTTGTCGATGGTGAACATGACGACAGTCATTGTCATAAATAATAGAATTAAAGCTGCCAAAAGAAGCTGGGTTCCGCCAACTTTGCGTGCCATGGTTCGTCCCTCCATTCATTATTTCGGAGAGAAGCGCAAGCAACTCAAGCATTTTAGGGGGAGTTTTCGCGCGGCGGGTATTCACATTGACAACGATCACGGATATCGACATGCTCCGCTTATGGGGAGTTTATCCGCCGCTTCCGTTTTGTCGTGCATTGTCTGCGCCGATGCGTCGGTGCAACATTTCACAACGGTGGCCGGGCGCGATTACTGGCGCTGTGAACAATGCGGCGCGACGTTTTTGGATCCGGCGCAGCGCCTGACGCCCGACGAGGAATTGGCGCGCTATCGCCGGCACCAAAACGACCCGGAGGACGCCGGGTATCGCGCGCACCTGGCGCGTCTGGTCGAGCCGCTGCTGACGAAGTTGCCGCCCGGCGCGCAGGGGTTGGACTACGGTTGCGGGCCGGGCCCGGCATTGGCCCAGATGCTGACGGCGGCGGGACACAGCGTCGCGCTGTACGACATGTTTTTCTATCCGGAGCGAGACAACCTGGAGCGGCAATACGATTTCATCGCCTGTTCGGAAACCGCCGAGCATTTTCACGATCCGGCGGCGGAGTTCGCGCGCTTCGACGGCCTGCTGCGGCCCGGCGGCGTGCTGGCGATTCTGACGGCGTTCCCGCCCGCGGAGGATTCCTTCGCCAACTGGCATTACCGGCGCGACCCAACCCACGTGGTTTTCTATGGTCCCGAAACCTTCGAATACCTCGCCGGGTGCTTCGGCTGGACCTGCGAGATCGTCTCCCCCGGCGTCGTGTTGATGGGCAAGGCGCGGGCGTGAGGCTGTGTGGCGCTGTTTTGCGAACGAATGAAATGATGGAAGTCCCGGCAATATTCGCCACTCTGCCGCCCCTGCGGGGCTGGGAGAAAAATGGGCTCTTTATCCCGGGGCTCACGCCCCGGGCTACAAATCTGTCGCCCCTACGGGGCTTGTCGGCTCCAGGTCGGCCACGATTTCCAGGGCTATCGCCCTTCGCTACTGACCTCCCGCCCCTCCGGGGCTTGTCGGCTCCGTGCGTCCAAATTCCAAAGTCGGGAAAAACAGATTCCCCTCGGGCAATCCCGTGGACATAAAAAAAAGGCGAGCCTTGCGGCTCGCCTTCGGTGTGTAAGTTCGATCGCTTAGATGTAGAACAGGCGCTCGCAGAGGTCGACGATGCGGTTGGAATAACCCCACTCGTTGTCGTACCAGGAGCTGACCTTGACCCAGTTGCCGTTGAGGACCTGGGTGAGGCCGGAGTCGAAGATCGACGAATGCGGATTGTCGATGATGTCGACCGAAACGATCGGGTCGATGGTATACTCGAGGATGTTGCGCAGATAGGTCATCGACGCGTTCTTCATCGCCTCGTTGATCTTCTTGACGGTCGCTTTTTTGTCGAGCTCGACGATCAGGTCGCAGACCGAACCGTCGGCCACCGGCACGCGATAGGCCATGCCCTGCATTTTGCCGTTGAGTTCGGGAATGACCGTGCCGATCGCCTTGGCCGCGCCGGTCGTGGTCGGGATGACCGACAACGTGGCGCCGCGGGCCCGCCGCGGATCGCTGTGCGGGAAGTCGAGCAGGCGCTGGTCGTTGGTGTAGGCGTGCACGGTGATCATGTAGCCGCGTTTCACGCCGAAGGTGTCGTGCAGCACCTTAACCACCGGGGCGGCGCAGTTGGTGGTGCACGAAGCGTTGGAAACCAACTGCATGTTTTTGGTCAGCACGTTGTGGTTGACGCCGATGACCACGGTGGCGTCCAGCGCGTTCTTGGGCGGCACGGCGAGCACGACTTTCTTCGCGCCGGCCTTGAGGTGGCCTTCCAACTGTTCGCGCTTGCGGAAGACGCCGGTGGAGTCGATGAGGACGTCGACCTTGAGTTTCTTCCAGGGCAGCATGGTCGGATCTTTGACGGCGGTCAGCAAAATCTTGTTGCCGCCGACGAACATGAAGTTCTTTTCGATCCGCGCCGCGTCTTTGTAGACGCCGTGGATCGAATCGTATTTGAAGCTGTGGAGCAACTGCTCGGGGTCGGTCAGGTCGTTGATGCCGACGAATTCGAGATCGACGTTGCGTTCCAGGGCGGCGCGCAGCACGGAGCGGCCGACTCGACCAAATCCATTAATCGCTACTCGTAAAGTCATTGCGGCCTCCTTTTACGACCAGACCTTGGCGCCAAGGCTGTTGATTTTGAGGATCAGATCGATCACGCGGTTGGCGTAGCCGATCTCGTTGTCGAACCAGGCGGCTACCTTGAAGAAGCCGTCGTCGACCGCCTGTGTCAGGCCCGCGTCAAACACCGCCGAATGCGGGTTGCCGACCACGTCGACCGAAACCAACGGATCGGTTTCGTACTCGACGATGCCCTTCCACTGTTTGCTCGTGGCCGCCTTGGCGAAGACCTTGTTGATCTCCTCGACCGAAGTCGGTTTGCTGGTGGTGAACGTCAGATCGGCGATCGAGCCGTCAGGTATCGGCACCCGGTGCGCGCCGGTGTAGACCTTGCCCTCGAGGTTGGGCAGGACGCGCTCGACGGCCTTGCCCGCGTTGGTCCAACTCGGGATGATCGACAGCCCGGCGGCGCGGCTGCGGCGCACGTCGGGGTGCGGGTAATCCAGCAAGCGTTGGTCGGAAGTGAACGCGTGCACGGCGGTGACGAACAGCATCTCGATGCCGAACGCGTCGTCGAGCAGCTTGGCCAGCGGCGCGACCGCGTTGGTCGTGCACGACGTGGCGCTGATCACCTTTTCCTTGCCGGTGAGCTGGTCGTCGTTGACGCCCATGACCACCGACAGATCCACGTCATAGCCCGGGGGCGGGAAAACGATCACTTTTTTCGCGCCGGCTTTGAAGTGAGCGTCCAGATCCTTGCGCGTTTTCCACGCGCCGGTGGTGTCGACCACCAGATCCACGCCCAGCTCTTTCCACGGCAATTTGGCGTTGTCGCGTTCGCCCAACACGCGGATATGGTCCTTGCCGAAGTGCAGGACCTGATTACCCTTGTCGTCCACCAGGATCTTCACCTGGTTTTTCGGGTATGCGCCATGCACTGAGTCGAAGCGCAAATTAGCCGCCAGCAGCGCCGGATTCACCACGTCGTTGATCGCGACGAAGTTGAAATCGACTTTGCGGCGTTTGGCTTCGCGAAGAAACGCGCGACCGGTGCGGCCGAAGCCGTTGATACCTACTCGTATAGCCATACCAACCTCCATTTATTTAATGAGGAATCGGGCACCGGTTTTAACTCTGATTTTAAAGATATGCAAGCAGATTCGATCATCGTTTCCGGCGCCGCCCGACCATTGTGAACTTGTCATAAACCCCAAGAATGATTAACCACATATATAAACATCGGATCCGATAAAAAAAAGGATCGGAAAGTAAAAAAACATTAAAAAAATCAGATAGAAAAGGAATACCCGATGGACATGAAGATCACTTTCCCCGGCAATGTGCGCGTCAACGCGGAAATCGGCGGCCTGGTCGTGCAGACCGATCAACCCATGATGGCCGGCGGCGACGGCTCGGCCCCCTCGCCGTTCACGCTCTTTCTAGCCTCGCTGGGAACCTGCGCCGGGTTCTATATCGCCAGCTTCCTCAACAGCCGCCACATTCCGACCGACCAGGTCAGCCTGACGCAGCGGAACGAGTTCGATCCGCAAACCCATCAACTGACCGGTGTGAAATTGATCATCGAAACAGCGCCGGAATTTCCGGCCAAGTATCACAACGCGCTGATCCGCGCCGCTGCGATGTGCGCGGTCAAAAAAACGTTGGAGAACCCCCCGCAAATCGACGTGGAGGTCATCGGCGGCGACATGCGACAGGCGGTGAATGAGTAGGAACGACCCTTGTCTCCCCGGATCGATAAATGTACCGGCAAGCGACCAACCGCCTCGTCGGGAGCGACAGATCATTAGCCCGGTGCGTGAGCGCCGAGGAAAAGCGAACATCTCCTTAAAATGAAAGGTCAGGAAAGGTGCGGGACATCCAGGTACGGCGCCGGCGGCTGTTCGTCGCGGAGAATTTCGACCAGAATCGGCGTGAACGTGCCGGTCGGTTTGACGCGCATAAAGATGATTTTTAACAAGACAACACCAAACGCAAGGCCCACCAGCGACAACAGCGCGCGCGCCAAGTCGACCGCCGGCGTCCAGCCGAACAGCGCGGTAACCTGCGGGCCGAAGAACGCGCCGAGGAACAAAAACACCAGCGGCATCAGGTAGGCGAGTGCGGCCATCGAGACCAGTTTTTCGGGTTCGAGGGCGATTTTCACCCGGTCGCCCTCGTGGGCGCCGACGCGATTGACCGCGCGCACGAGCATGATTTTCGGACCGCTTTCCGGTTCGGCGCAGGCGCAGCCCACCCCACACGAGGCGCACGACGAGTGCCGCTCGACGCGCACGGTGGCCAGCAGGCCCTCGGCGGAGAGCACCCGACCTTCTTCCAGCAGCGCGTTATTGTCCATTTTTCCTTCTGATTCCGGCGGCTTCCAACACGAAGGCCAGCAGGCCCCAAGCGAAGCCGACCACGCTATACAGGTAAGTAATAATGAGCATCAGCAGAAAAAGCAACGAGAAGGGCAGCCCTTTGACCTGCCAGACGAACCACCAGATGCGCGCATTGAGCGCCAGGTACCCCGCCAGCGCTCCGGCCAGCGCCGGCCCGATGTACTCCAGCGGCACCACCAGCGCCGCGGCGACGATCGTCGGCATGAAAAGCGCCAGCAGCACGCCCGAGAGAATGTTGTTGATTTTCAAGTTTAAATCGGCGCGGAAAACATTCTTGCGCGCCATCAGTTTCGTCCAGGGGATCGCCCGCCCGAACAGGTCCGAGGCGATCAGCCCCCGCAGCGTGTAGTGCTTGGCGTGGGTCACGCGCAGGTCGGTGCGCAGGCGGATGTCCATGCCCATCTTCGTCATGCGGTAACCCAGCTCGATGTCCTCAACGCTCGCGGCCGTATACGACTCGTCGAAGCCCCCTGCTTTCACAAAGGAATTCCTCCGTACCGCTCCGCAACCGCACCAGAAGGTCGCCGCACGCTTTTTGGACGTCAGGTGGGTGTGATGATGAATGAGATTCTTGTACACCGAGGCGAAATTGTCCGCCGCCGGAAAAATCGTGTACGCGCCGAAACAGGCGTCCATGGTTTCATGCTCGGTGAACAGCCCCGCAAGGCGTTCCAGGATGTTTGGCGGGACGATCACATCGGCGTCGGTGAAATACAAAATTTCGCCCGAGGCGGCGTTCACCGCCAGATTGCGCGCGGCTGCCGCTCCGGATTGATGAATCATTTGCAGCAGTTGCACGTCGTAGCGTGCAGCGATGGCCGGTCCGTCGTCGGTGCTGCGATCGTCGACGCACAGCACCTCGAAATGTGGATAATCGTTGGCCAGGATGCTTTCCAGGCACCGCGCTAGCGTTGACGCCGCGTTGTAAAACGGCACAATAACGCTGATTTTGAGCGGGATGGACATGCTTGCCGGCCTTGCTTGTTTCAACGCTTTATAGCGGGCGGGCGGGCGAAAAGTCAACAAAAGGCGCGCGCCGCGATAATTTTTATAATCTCCGTGATGTGTTTCGCTTGCGATCGACGGCCGCGATAGATCGGACGATCACAAGTCTGCACTCCCGTCAGCCACTAAGCGTTCGTATGCCGTCTTCTG
>CALBTQ010000865.1 GCA_937967875.1 uncultured Pseudomonadota bacterium | reverse complement strand
CCCGTTCACGCCTGTGCCGGACCCGCCGTTCGCGACTAACTCGACCGTGTCCGCCGCGGCGGCGCGCAACAATCCGGAGGCGATCGTGAGAAACGGCTGGGCCATCGTGCCGGAATTGTCGTCGTCACCGGTCACGGCCACGAACACGCCGATGTCGTCGGTGGGCGTCGGCGCGAGTTCCTCGGCGGGCGGCACGATCGGCGGCGAGGAATCATCGTCATCGTCGAGCGCGTCGTCGTCGCTCACCTCGTCATCATCGTCGTCGGTGTTATCATCGTCATCGGCGGGCGAAGAGTCGTCGTTGTCGTCGTCATCGTCGTCGCAGGCTATGAATGAAAGAAGAAGAAAAAGCAGGACGGCCGGCAGCACGCAGGCGAACATTTCCCGTTTCATCGCACCACTCCCATGCGAACGGTCATGCCCCCACCAGCTTCATACCACCAAGGGAAAATAATCGCAAACGGCAGTCGACGAAAAACGGGGACACGAAATGTTCATGTCCCTGTTCGGAAACTCTGCTTCTCTCGCTCGAATCACACCTGCCGGAAATCGGCGATGGCCTCGAACAGCGCCGTGACCGCGCTGACCAGATTCAATCGGTTGAGGCGGATGTCGTGATCCTTGTGCATGACCAGCACGTCGTCGAAGAACTTATCGACCTGCGGCCGGATCTCGCTGATGGTCAGCAGCGCGCCGAGCACGTCGCCGGCCTTCACCAGCTTATCGACCTGGTCCTTCACGTTGAGCACCGCCGCGTGCAGCGCCTTTTCCGCATCCTCCTGCAGAAGTTCGGCCTTCACCGGACCGGCGTCGTCGTAATCCTTGACGATGTTCCCGGCGCGTTTGAACGCCGCGGCGAACGCCTCGAACTCCTCGCGCGCGGCGAAGGCCGCCACCGCTTCCAGCCGCGCCAGCGTCGTGGGAATGCGGTCGCAACGCACCGCCAGCACCGCGTTGGCGATGCCCGAGGGCGTGCCCTGCGCCGTCACCCAATGGAACAGTCGGTCGCAGACGAAATTGAAAATCTCCTGCGCCAGTTCCTCGCGGTCGGCCTTGAACTTGTCCTCGACGCCGTCGAGCGCCTTGCGGACCAGATCGGTCAGCGGCAGATTCCATTGGCGTTGTTCGAGGATGCGCAGCACGCCCAGCGCCTGGCGCCGCAGCGCGTACGGATCGCCCGCGCCGGTGGGCTGCAATCCCACGCCGAAGCAGGCGACGATCGAGTCCATCTTGTCGGCGATCGACAGCACCGCGCCGGCCGCCGAATCGGGCAGCATGTCGCCGGCGAAGCGCGGCAGGTAATGTTCGAAAATCGCCTGCGCCACATCCTCGGTTTCGCCCTGGTGCCGCGCGTAGTACATGCCCATCACGCCCTGCAGTTCGGGGAACTCGCCGACCATGCCCGAGAGCAGATCGGCCTTGTACAACTGCGCCGCGCGCTTGATCGTCTCCAGCTCGTCGCCGGCGACCTGCGCGCCGATGTAATTGGCCAGCTTGCGCACCCGCTCGACCTTCTCGGCGTAGCTGCCCAGCTTGACGTGGAACAGCATGCCGCCCAGATTGCCCGCCAGCGTTTCCAGCTTCTTGTCGCGGTCGATCTCGAAGAAGTACTTGGCGTCCTCCAGCCGCGCGATCAGCACGCGCTCGTTGCCCGCGATGACCGTCGCCGGCGCGTTGGACTCGATGTTCGCGATCACGCAGAACGCCGGCAGCAGCTCGCCGTTGCCGTCCTCGAAGCCGAAATATTTCTGATGCTCGCGCATCGGGGTGATCAGCACCTCGCGCGGCAGCGCCAGGTACGCCGCGGGGAACCGGCCCAGCAGCGGCACGGGCCATTCGCACAGATAGGCGACGTGCTCGACCAGTTCCTCGTCCTCGATCCAATGTCCGCCGAGTTGTGCGGCGAACTCCAGCAATTTTTCGCGGATCAGCTCTTTGCGCGCCTCGACGTTGATCATCACCTTCGCCTGGGCCAGCTTGGCCTCGTAGTCGGCGAAGTCGCGCACTTCGATCATCCCTTTACCGTGGAAGCGATGACCGCAGGTCAGGTTGCCCGCGGTCACATCGTCGAGCCGGAACTCGATTACCTCGCCGCCCAGCAGCGCCAATACCCAGTGGATCGGCCGCACGAAGCGCAGGTCGCCGTCGCCCCAGCGCATCGGCTTGGGCCACGGCAGCGCGAGGATCGTCTCGGGCAGCAACGCGGCCAGCAGGTCCTTCGCCGGTCGGCCTGCGATCAGCTTCTTGATGCCGATGTAATCGCCCTTGTCGGTGGTGAAGGTCTGCAACTCGGCCACGTCCACGCCCTGGCCCTTGGCGAAGCCCAATGCGGCCTTGGTCGGTTGACCGTCTTTGTCGAAAGCGGCTTTGACCGACGGCCCGAGCTTTTCCTCTTCGCGATCGGGCTGGCGCGTGAGCAGATCGACCGCCTGCACGACCAGCCGGCGCGGCGTCGAGTAAACGTTGAGTTCGCCGAAGGTCAGCCCCAGCTCCATGAACTTGCCGGTCAGCATGTTTTTCAGATTGGCTTCGGCTTCGGGCAGAAACCGCGCGGGGATTTCCTCGGTGCCGATTTCCAGCAGCAGTTCGGCGGCGCTCATCGTTCGCCCCCTTTCTCGGTCGCTTCCACTTCGTCGGGTTCATCCAGCTTGAGCCGTTCGCGCACGGCCGGGTCCTTGACCAGCGGGAAGCCCAGGCGCTTGCGCGCGTCCATCCAGCCGACGGCGCACTGGCGCGCCAGGTTGCGCACGCGTTGAATGTAGCTGACGCGCTCGGTGACGCTCACCGCGCCGCGCGCGTCCAGCAGGTTGAAGGTGTGCGAGCATTTCAGGCAGTAGTCGTACGCGGGCAGGGTGAGCTTTTGCTCGACGCAGCGCAGGCATTCGGCCTCGTATTTCTCGAACAGCTTCTGGAGCATCGCCGCGTCGGACACCTCGAAGTTGTAGGTGCTCTGCTCGACCTCGTTCTGATGGTAAACGTCGCCGTAGCTCACGCCCGGAATCCACACCAGGTCGTACACGTTGTCTACGCCCTGCAGGTACATCGCGATGCGCTCGATGCCGTAGGTGATTTCCGCGCTCACCGGCTTGCAGTCGAAGCCGCCGCACTGCTGGAAATAGGTGAACTGCGTGATCTCCATGCCGTCCAGCCACACTTCCCAGCCCAGGCCCCAGGCGCCCAGCGTCGGGCTTTCCCAGTTGTCCTCGACGAAGCGCACGTCATGCTTGAGCGGATCGACGCCGAAGGCGCGTAAGCTGTCCAGGTACAGCTCCTGAATGTTCTTCGGGCTGGGCTTCATGATCACCTGGTACTGATAGTAATGCTGCAGCCGGTTCGGATTCTCGCCGTAGCGACCGTCGGTCGGACGGCGGCTGGGTTCGACGTACGCGACGTTCCACGGTTCGGGACCCAGCGCGCGCAAAAAGGTCGACGGGTTCATCGTTCCCGCGCCCACTTCGATATCGTACGGCTGCACGATGAGGCAGCCCTTCTTCGACCAGTATTCGGTCAGGGCCAGAATCAGCTCTTGAAAGGTCACGGCGCACCTCCATCAACGTCACCTCAAAGGGACCAAAGAAACTACCCCGACGCGGCAATGGTGTCAATATAACGCAGGAATAATCTGTACCGCCGGTTTTTCTTTCCGGGCGCCACGACGGCCTTGTTTGAATGTTGACGAGCACAGCTTACGCCGGGGGCGTAACCGCGGCACACGAATAAATAGTTATGAGTGATAAATAAAAAGTTATAAATTAATATAATACCATCAACTAATCACTAGGCGCTCATCATTTTTAACTGGCTTCGCCCGTGTGTTGATGCGCGCAATGCATGAAGATAGCTGTATGTCATGCCCGCGCAGGCGGGCATCCAGGACCAGCCGATGCTTTTCCCGACCGTTTTAAAATGGGAGGCCTCGCCAAGAGCCCTACCGAAAAAATGCAAGAGCCCCACACGCGCGAGCGAGAGCCCCACACGCGCGAGCGAGAGCCCCACACGCGCGAGCGAGAGCCCCACACGCGCGAGCGAGAGCCCCACAGGAAAATGTATGGGCAAATCTTGCAACTCGATGAAATCGCAGGGAGATCTCATTTCTCCAGAATTAAATAGATTAAAAAGAAAAAAAAAGAAGAATGCGGGCGTCGGCTTGGGCTCCGAAAAGCCCCGCCGAGCGCCCTGTCCGGGCATCCGGACGCCCGGAAAACAAAACCCCTCGTCCGCCGGAGCGGTTTCTGCCGCCCTAAAGGGCTTGGTGAAAAATTTTCCATTTTCTCCTGGGGCTTACGCCCCAGGCTACCTTCTATCGCCTCTGACGAGGCTAGTGGAAAACAAATCCGCCCCGTCAAGGGCGACAGAGTGTAGCCTGATGCGTGAGCGCCGTGATGGTCCGTCATTCCGCATTCGAAATTCCGAGTTGATTCCCCAGCCCCGT
>CALBTQ010000864.1 GCA_937967875.1 uncultured Pseudomonadota bacterium | reverse complement strand
ATCGTATTCGGTGACTGGAGTTCAGACGTGTGCTCTTCCGATCTCGGATGTAAAATCGAAGTTGAAGCGGCTATGCAGATGGTCGTCCAGGCAATGGTGGCGGATATGTCGAAAAAGACATTGCCCAAGAAGTACAAAGATTATGTTCTCATCAGCCTAGCTGGGCCCGCAGCTCTAGCCGGTCTTCCCAAAGACAAAGCCGACATTTTTTACGAAATTCAACCCGGGACCCCTCTCCTGATGCGAGGCACTGTGGTTAAAAGCAGCGCGCAGATGAAAAACATGCACGGGATGACCGGCAGCGGCGGCTTCTTGTTTATCGACCTGGAAAAAGTCGAAGTGCTGAAAAAGCAGGACGAAGCTCAACCGGCCGCCGCCGGCAACGATGACATCATGGCTCAGTTGAAAAAGCTGAAGGAAATGTTTGATGCCGGCCTGATCACCAAGGAAGAATACGAAGCAAAGAAGAAAGACCTTCTCAGCAAAATGTAATTAAACAGACACTGCAATCCGAATCGCGAACAGAGGGCTGAAAAATTTCAGCCCTTTGTTTTAATATTCCCGGCCCGAGGTTATAAAATTTTCGTTCAAAATTGTTTGTAAGCAATTCAAGAACGCCCATTCGATCGCATCTTTATTGACCTTGACGAATTGTATCCGCTTCCGCTATACAAAAGGTCCTATTCAAAAAACCGATTGTATTACCCGGTGGAAGTCACGCCGGGTCCGGGGATTGAAATGATTAACCTTATAAGGAGGGATACTATGAAGAAAGTTCTGATGATTACCGCCCTGATTCTGGTTTTCGCCGTCAGCACCGCTCTGGCGTTCGGCATTCCGGGCATCAGCAAGTCCAACCTGAAGAAAGAAGTCAAGCAGCTTAAATTGACCGACGCCGCCGCCACCCTGAAAGATTTCGAAGGCGGCGACCTGGATCCCAACAAGGCCAAGCAGGTTGAGTACACCGTGTACAACGACGCCGATTTCGACGCCTTCTCGCTGTCGGTGGCGAAGATCGAACTGATCCTCGCGTTCGGCAACAACGTGGTCGCCGACATCAACGCCAAGTTGGACGCTGCTGAAAAGCAGGAAGACCTCGACGCGTTGAAGAAAAACGCCGAAGCCGCCAGCGCCGCTCTGGCCATCATGGCCGTTGAAGCGCCGAAACTGGTCGACTCCTCGAAAAACATCATCAGCGGCATCAAAGGCAAAGTGACCAGCGACCCGTTGGGCTACGGCAAAAACGCGAAAGACATGTATGCCACGCTCGAACACGGCGCCGAAGTGGGCAAAAATGCTCCCGGCCAGATCAAGACCCTGACCGAAAACCTGGTCGAGATCATCGGCAAAATCAAAACCAAAGGCGAAGAGCTCAAAGCGAAAGCCGCGGAATAATAACTGATCGTTTTCGTATGATATTTTATCAGGGCGGAAGATTTCCGCCCTTTTTTTTTATGTATTTTCATTGGCCGACCGATTCGTTATACTGCGTAACCAATTTTGGGTCTGAATGATGCCAAAAATGATAGTAGGACAATGAAAACGTTGACGAATACAAAACGAATTTTCCGGTGGTTGATTCCAGCCGCTCTCTTGCTGTTCATGCTGACGGCCTGCTCGGGCATCCAAACCTGGTGGGCGGTGCGCGGCTTCTCCAAACACGCGGGCACGACGATCGCCCATGCCTTGGTCAAGGAAGTCGACTGGGCGGCCGAAGGTAAAACCCGCTTGCAGGAAGGCATTGCCGCGCGCAATCACGACCACGAGCTGCTGCAGGCCGTGTATGAAGCGAACGGTTTTGCGTATCGTTTCGTCAAGAATCATCAGCCGACCAAGGATCATGAAATCCTCAACGGCCTGATCGACGCGGCTTACCATGAAGGCATCGACCTGGCGCCCTATCAGCTCGACGTGCGTAAGCAGTACGAGCAGAATCTGGTTCAGGCCGAAGAGACGCTGAAAAAGCTGGAAGCCAACAATTTGGTCGTCAGCGAAAGCGAATGGACCGCCCTCAAGCAGGAACTGCAAAACGCGCAGATCGACAATCTGTCGGCCGCCGGCATTATGCACTTCATCCAGAAACAGGAGACCGACGGCAAGTTCCCCACGCTGCAAAAAGCGATCAGCGAAGGGGCCGAGGCCATCCTCGCCCGCAAGCGCGCCGAGGCCGGTCTCGAACTGCTGGACGCGATCAACTTCTTTAAGTTCTGCCGCGAATACGGAGTCGAAGACGAGAAGCTCGTGCCCACCTGGGACGCGAGCGTCAAGGATCTCGGCGGCACGCTGGCGCAGCTCAAACCGTCGCTGCCGCACTACGAAGCGTTGGTCAAGGAACTGGCCCGCTACCGCGCGATCGCCAAAGCCCATCAGCCGATGAGCTTCAACATCAAGCAGAGTTTCAAGCCCGGCAGCACCAACCACGAGATGGTGCAGAAAATTCAGGAACGCCTGCAGATGGAAGGCTACTGGAACGGCGCGCTCGACGGCCAATACGACAGCGCGCTCGAAGAGGCCGTCAAAGCCTTCCAGACCAACCATCAGGTGCTGGCCGACGGCAAGGTCGAGCGCGTGACGCTCACCCGCTTCAACGTCGCCTGGGACGATTACGTGCGCCAGATCAAACTGGCGCTGAAAAAATACCGCCACAGCCACACCAACAACGGCGACAAATATTTCGTCTGGGTCGATGTCGGCGCGCAGGAACTGGAAGTGTACGAGGACGGCGGCAAACAACTGTTGCGCAAACACCGCGTCATCGTCGGCAACCTGGTCTACAAAAATCACACGCCGCTGTTCACCGACCAGATCGAAATGATCGTCTTCAATCCGCCTTGGCTGGTGCCCGAACGCATCATCCTCGAGGAAATGGCCCCCGAATATGCCAAGGACCCCGAGTACTTCAAGAAGATGGGCTACCACGCCAAGATCGTCGAGAAGAGCGAAGACAAAATCAAAATCGAAGCCGTCACCCAACCGCCGGGGCCGGGCAACGCGCTGGGCAAGGTGAAGATCCTCTTCCCCAATCCCCACGCGGTGTACCTGCACGATACGCCGAACAAATACCTATTCAACCGCGCACTGCGTCCCTTCAGCCACGGCTGCATGCGTTTGCAGGATGCGGTGGACCTGGCTCGGTTCCTGCTCGAAAAAGACAAAAACTCCTTCGTGCCGCAAATCGAGGAAACCCTCGAAAAACGGCAGACGATCAAGGTCGAACTCAATCAGGCGGTGCCGATCTACATCGAATACATCACCGTGAAAGCCGATCAACAGGGCAAGGCCATCTTCTATGAAGATGTCTACAAAATGGACGAAGAGGCTCTCTCGCAGATAACAGTCGATTGATTTCTTCTATCTTTTCGACACCTTATACGCCTTCGCGCAAATTATTGACTTATCGTCTCGATAATTTATAATTCGTTGAATTTGACGCGCCCGTCAGGGGATTTCTTTAATCTTTCCCTGCCCACCCGGGTCAAAGGAATCGCGTCGGTAATTAAAACAACGCATGCGAGACTAGATGCGCAAGAGATTGAGAAATTCCATAGCCACTTTGCTGCTGGCAGTCCTCGTCGTCTGGATGACCCCGACGGCGATCGCCATGGTTCCGGGCCCGACCGAGGAAGACGACAAACCCCCGGTCGCCAAAACCGACGCGCCCTCCATCGCCGTTCCCGAATTGGCGCCCCAGGTCAATCTCCCGGCCCCGTCGATCATGCCGCGCCGTCATTATGCGCAGTGCATGTCCATCGGCCTGCCCAACGGCGGCGCCCTGCGCGACGGCGTGCTGTTCCCGCGCGACAACCCGTTTTATCTGGCCAATCGCGCCGACAACCAATACGCCACGCCCGAAACCATCGACGCTCTGCTCTACGCGGCGGCGAAGGTCAATCGTAAATTCGGCCGTTCGCAAAAGTTGGTGCTCGGCGATCTGAGCTCCCGCAACGGCGGTAAATTGCGTCACCACATGTCGCATCAGGCCGGTCGCGACGCCGACGTCGGCTTCTATTTCAAAACCGGCAGCCCGGGATTCCTCTCCGATTTCAATCCGCAGAATTTCGACGTGCGCCGCAATTGGGCCTACATCGAAGCGCTGCTGGAAATCAATGCGGTCGAGTTCATCTTCGTCGACACCAGCGTCCAGAAGATGCTCTACGAATACGCGGAAAACCGGCTGCATCTGCCGCCGTCCTATCTGGAAAAAGTGTTCCCATACCCGCCCACCGGACGCAACC
>CALBTQ010000863.1 GCA_937967875.1 uncultured Pseudomonadota bacterium | reverse complement strand
GATCGTATTCGGTGACTGGAGTTCAGACGTGTGCTCTTCCGATCTCAATGCTGCAAACGCCGCCGATCGTCAGCCACACCGGCGTCACAGCCACCTACAAGCTGTGGCGCAACATCGACGACGAGCAGATCGAAGCCGTGGCGAAACTGAGCGGCGTGATCGGCATCATGGCCAGCCCGCGGTTTTTGACCGGTTCCAACATCGCGCCGCTGACCGCCATGGCCGACGCGATCGAGCATGTGCGCCGCGTGGCCGGCGTCGAGCACGTCGCCCTGGGTTCGGACATGGACGGCTGGCTGCTGACCATGCCCCGCGGCCTGCGCGACGCCTCCGACTGGCCGTATTTGACCGAAATTCTCATCGAGCGCGGCTGGAGCGACGACGAATTGCGCGCCTTTCTGGGCGGCAACGTGCGCCGCGTGCTCGATGCGGTTCTGCCCGAGGATTGAGAAACGATGCGTATCCGTTGGTTCTTCCTATTCTTGTTGTTGCTGCCGATGCTGGTCGGGGCCGAGGAAACCTGCTTCGACTACGACGCCTGGAAGCAGGCGGTCATCGCCGGCGATCTCGAACAGGCGCGCCAGGTGGTTCTGCAAGCCCAGACGGCCTGCCGTTGCGCTTCGATCGAAAGCGCCTGCCTGCCGCTGCCGGGCACCGGCAAGCCCACCAGCGTGCAGTTTATGACCAAAACCGCCCTGCGGCTGCAAAACTGGACCGAAACGCTCGCCGCGGCCTGCGACGCCCTGCCCGAGGACACCGACGCCGAAAAGCGGAGCAAGGTCAATTGCTACCACGACCGGGCGCAGGTGTTCAGCGAAGGGCTGGCCGGCGAGGAGCACGGTTCGCTGCTGCGTCTGCTGCCCGAGCAGATCGCCGCGCGGCGCATCGTCAAGTTGAACGTCGGCCCTGCGCCGCCGTTGCAGACGGAAGACCCGCGCACCCGCTACAAACACGAGGCCCGGGTGGTCGGCAAGCAAATCTGCGATCTTTCCGCGCGGTTGGCCGAACAGGACGTCCTGCTCGACCAGGTCCGGCGACGCAATCCGCGCCATCGTCCCGAGGATAAATTGAAGCGCGAGAAGGAATTGGTGGAGTCCACGCGCCAATTGCGTGATATGATTCGGGCGCTCAAGAAGAAATTCCGGTTGCTCACCGGTGAGGACTTCGACCCGTATACGTTCTGCGGATCGATCAGCGAATTATAATGAGTCGCCGACGCCGTCGATTAGGGAATCTTGGCCGATAACGAAACCATATGAACGACCACGAAGCCAACGGAACTTTACCCAAACAGTCACTGTCTAACCAGCCGGTGGACGGACGGCGAGTGATCGCCCTGGACGCCGATCGGGTCGACAAGGCGCTTATCGTGCGCTTCAACGACGGCGACCGGCTGGCGTTTGAGGAGTTGGTCATTCGTTATCAGCAGCGCATTTACAACACGGCGCTGCGCTTCCTACGCGTCGATGACGAGGCGCAGGAGGTGACCCAGGAGATCTTTATCAAGGTGTATCATGCGCTGCCGGAGTTCCGCGGCGAGTCCAAGTTCTCCACCTGGCTGTACCAGGTGGCGATGAACCACTGCAAAAACAAACTGAAGTATCTGAAGCGGCGCCATTATTACACCAGCGATTCGATGGAACAGGCGGTCGAAACGCAGGACGGTGAAATGAGCAGGCAATTCGCCAGCGACGATCCCGATCCGCAACAAGAGGCGCAAAGCCGGGAAACGCAGGAAAAGGTGCGGGCGGCGATCAATCTGCTGGCCGACGACCAACGCGAGGTCATCGTCCTGCGCGAGTTGCAAGGCCTGTCCTACGAGGAAATCGCGGATATCACCGGTCAGGCGCTGGGCACGGTCAAAAGCCGCATTCATCGCGCGCGGTTGGAGCTGGCCCGGTTGCTAAAACCTTTGCTTGAGATAGAGTGCGAACCATGAGTTGTCGCGAGCTTGAACCACTGTTGGCCGAATACGTCCACGACGTCCTCGACGACGCCGATCGCATAAAGGTCGAACACCACCTCGCAGCATGCCCCCGTTGCGCGCGCGCCATCCAGGAGCTGCGCCAACTCATGCCCCTGATCGAAACGCTACCCCCC
>CALBTQ010000862.1 GCA_937967875.1 uncultured Pseudomonadota bacterium | reverse complement strand
AGATCGTATTCGGTGACTGGAGTTCAGACGTGTGCTCTTCCGATCTTGTGGGAACACCTCGATTTCCACCGTTTCTTCCCGCGCGAAAGGCAGCGTGTTGACAATCGTCAACGCGGACTCGTCGTGCACGCCCAACGCATCGAGCAGCCGCGCGGTTTCCTTGCGCGCGGTTTCGTTCACCCACTCCAGGCGATAGCGCACCTGCTTGCTGACCTCGTCGGTGTGGCAGCCCGGCAAACTGTCGTGGAATTGCGAAGCGAACAACTTCTCCCAACATTCGTTCAATGTCGCCGATGGGATCGTGCTGCCGGTCATCACCGCGATGCGCTCCAGATCGGCCAGCGCCGTTTCCGCGCGGCGATGCAGTTGCTTGAGTTCCGGCCGCGCCGTGTAAACGCCCGCGTTGTCCGGATTGAACTCGCCGTGCACGACCGGCAATCCGCGATCGGGCAGGGCCGCGAAATAATGCATCGGCAGGCTACTGGTCACCCGCGCCGGTGCATGCGTGCGGTTGAATTCATTAAAGCGCTCGCTCAGTCCCGCCTGCGGCTTGCCGTGATCGATGCCCGCCGGGCAGAAAAGATGTCCGTCGCTCGCCTTGGCGGCCAGCTTCGAATAGATGCGTCCGAGTTTGTACATCGCGCGGCGCGACTCATTGGGCAACGGGTAGCCCGCGAAGTACATCTCATGCATCCAGTGCGTCTTGATGCGGCTGCCGTCCAACCCCTCCCACATGAAGGCGGCGGGCGTGTCGGCATCGTGCACCCCCCGTGAGAAGGCGAAGCCTTTGCAGCCGGCTTTCAACAGAATCTGCGGCAGCGTGGCGCACATGCCGAAGGAATCGGGCAGCCAACCCACGGAGCTGATGCGCCCGAATTTTTCGCGGCAATAGGTCTGCCAGGCGACGGCCTGCCGCACCAACGATTCGCCGCCGATCAGGTTGACATCCGGTTCGGCGTAAAATCCCATCAAAAGTTCGATGCGTCCTTCGTCGACCAGCTTTTTCAACCGCGCGAAAGCGTTCGGATCGGCTTGAGCCAGCGCCTCCAGTTGCGGTGTTTGGTCGATGACGAAGGTCGCCTGCGGATCGTTCTCCAGGTTGCGGATCGCCTCCAGCAGATTGCCCACGGCCAGCTTGCCGAAGGTCGCGCGGTCGCGCAGCCACTCCAGGTCGAAGTGCACGTGCGGCACGTAATGCATCGTCGCGTTCGCTTCGGGCGGCAGGCTCACGTGTAGCGCGACGTCGGGCGGATCGTCCCAGATGGCGATCGTTCCGACGCCGTCCTGCATGCGGATGGGCACCGACAACGCGTACAACGGCGCGACTTCGCCGACCAATTCAATGTCGATGAAATGCAACCCGTCTTTGAGCGGTCGACCGGGCAGGGTGATGATGAACGGCACACCCGGTTCGAAATGCGCCCGGTGCAACTCGGCGGCAGTGAATTCGCCGTAGCCGTCGTCAAGGCGGATGTGCGGCGGCGCGAGCCGCTTGCCGTCCAGCCGCAGGTTGAGTTTGACGATACGCTGATAGAACCAGCAATTGGTGATCGCGAAACGGAAGGCGTCCGGTTCGCCGTCGCCGCCCAGGTCGACGTTGCCGATCAGGTCGTGCACGAAAATCGCTTCGAGGATCGCCCCCAATTCGGTGGGGATCATCTCGCGGACGCGGTCCAGCGATTTGCGCAGCCGACGCGCAGCCAGCCGGCGAATGACCGGCAACGTCAACACCCGCAGCACCGGCGGCGGAATCAGACTTTTCAAACGTACCTCAGTTTACGTACAACACTTCCGAAACGGCCGGAGCGCTGAAGGTCTCAGTCGTGCCGTCGGGCAGCGTCACCGTCGCTTCGACCTGCACCAGGAACCGGTAAACGAACGAGCTGGCGAAGAAGCGCGCCACCTGCCGTTCGAGGAAACTCATCGTCTTGAGTAAATCGATCTGCTCGATGATTTTCTGCACCGTGTAGTGGCCGTCCACTTTCACTTTCCCCGGCCGGTCGATGGAGAAGTCGAATCGCGCCGGATATTGTTTGTTGAATTTCGGATCGGTTTTCCACTGACTGGGTTTGAGCGTGTAACGCGTGCCGCCGTAGAGGATCTTGTTGTCCTTGCCGAAGATGATCATCGGCACGGTCGCGCCGCCGTGTTCCGGCGGGACGGTAAACTCGAGAATGTCCAGCGTGTACTTCTCGTCGAAGCAGCGCAGCGAGAACCATCGCTTCGAGTACTTGTGCGGCATCATCGTGACAAAACCGTGGTCGGTGTAGCCGTAGCCCGACACCTGGCGCGAGCCCGCCGCCGTGGTGATCGTCCCGGAAACCTTGGCGCGCGGCATCAGGACATAGTTGCTGTAAAAGTCGTCGTCGTTGCCGAAGGTCACCTTGCCGCTGTTGATCGCAAAGCCCGGCAACTGCGCCTGGTACTTCAGATCCAGCTTCAAGCCGTTGGCCGCGGCGGTCATCTGGAAGTTCGGATACGAGCCCCAAGCGCGGCTGTTGCCGGAACGGAAATCCATCTTGCCCGTTGCTCCCTGGAACGGATCCTTGCCGAATTCCGTTTTTGCGAACACGCATTCCTTGCCCGGTTCACAGATCGAAAAGTCGATGTTCGATTTCTGGTCGCCCGGGCCGATGTTGGTGACGAAGTAATTCGTGAACGTGAAGGTGCCGTCGTTCATGCGCGCCAGGAAGAAATACCCTTCGCCGTAACTTTCCCGGTCCATCGGATGCAAGCCGTAAACGTCGGCGGGCAGGCCGATGTAGTAGTTGGGTTGCCCGGCGATCTGCGGCCAGATTTTGATGCCGGCGGCCAAGGCGATGGAAGCGGCAGCGGCGATGACGACAACGATTATGAGAATTCGAGAACGCATGAACTTCCCCTCACGGTGGTGTTGAATAAAGCGCTATTTGTTGCAGGAAGCGACTAGTCCGCGTAAATGGCTTCGAGTTGCTTCAGTATCTGTTCCTGAGTCTTGGAGGTCGCCAGCGCCAACTCGCTGATCAGCAGGTTGCGCGCGGTCTCCAACATCTTGCGCTCGCCGTAGGACAATTCCTTGTCCTTGC
>CALBTQ010000861.1 GCA_937967875.1 uncultured Pseudomonadota bacterium | reverse complement strand
CGATCTGATGCGAATTATCAAAGATTCCTCCGCCCCTCCGGGGCTTGTCGGCTCTAGGTAGGCCGTGATTTCCAGGGCTATCGCCCTTCGCTACTGACCTTCCGCCCCTCCGGGGCTTATCGGCTTCAGGAAGAAGTCGAGGGTGAACGCGCGCGAGCCGCGATTCTGACCTTCCACCCCTCCGGGACTTATCGGCTCCAGGTGTCCCAATTCGGAAGTCAGGGCCGGCTACGCCCTGTGGCTGGCGGGGCTGACGCTGGCATAAAAAAAACCGACCGGCGATCGCTCGCCGGCCGGTCGTGCGGTTCTCGTCAATTCTCTCAGTACCCCATCCACATGTAATACATGCGCGGGCGGCTCAGGTCGACGAGCGTTTCGAAGTCGACGCCCATCGGGTTGAGGTTGATCTCCGGGGCCTGGGCCGAGGTGGCGCTGAAGATGTTCTGGTCCGGCTTTTTGCTGGTGGTGTAGAGGATCACACCGGCGTCGCGGATGTTGGCCATGGTCATCGCCTCATCGATCGCGTCTTCCAGATCGCCGAGTTTGTCGATCAGGCCCAGCTCCTGCGCCTCGGCGGCGGTCATGATGCGCCCGTCGGCGGCGGCGCGGATCTGCTCTTTGGTCATCTGCGGCCGTGCGGTGGCGACCACTTCGAGGAAGCGCTCGTAACTGGTGTCGACGATCTTCTGCAGCACGGCGCGTTCGTCGTCGGTCATTTCGTTGAAGGGATTGCCCATGTCTTTGAGTTTGCCGGATTTGACCACCCGGCTTTCCATGCCGATTTTTTCGAACAGACCGGCGAAGCCGAAGCTGTGCATGATCACGCCGATCGAGCCGTTGATCGCCGTCGGGTGCGACATGATCTTGTCGGCCGAGCAGGAAACGTAATAGCCGCCGGACGCACCCACGCCCATGATTTCGGCGACGATGGGCACCTTGGCGGTTTTCTTGTACTTGAGAATTTCACGATAGACGATGTCGCTGGCGGTCACTGTGCCGCCGGGGGAGTTGACGCGCAAGACGATGGCTTTGATGCGTTCGTCGCGCTGCGCTTTTTCCAGCTTTTTGCGCACGAGCGTCGTGGTCGCTTCGAGATCGTAAAAGAGCGACGAGTTGCCGTATTCGCTGATGACGCCTTCGATGTCCAGCAGCAGGATGCGGTTCTCGGAGTCGTCCAGGGGCTTTCTGACCATCATGGTGGTCAGTTCGTCGTCGATTTCGGGCCACAGGCTGACGTTGTTGTTGGAAAAGCATCCGGTGGCCAGCAGGAAAATACTCAGGGCCAGGGTGAGAAGCAGTGTGCGACGGAACATCGATTCCTCCTTTGCTGTCCGAAGGCCGTACGATGCAACGATTTGTCCATAAAGGCAAGGGTTACTTGATCGCCGCCGCCCGGAAAGCTACGATGCACAGAGCATCCGGGAGGGAAAGATGTTCGATCGGCAATTGGCCAAGTGGCACTTGGAGCGCGAGGCGTATCTGGCGGCGATCGAGGTGGACCTGGGCGGCGCGGGCACGGTGGACGTGTTCGGCATGCAGATGGGCGCGGGTGCATCGGCCGCGGTGTTCGGCGTGGTGCGCGGCTGGTGGCACGGCGGCGCGTATCTGACGCCCAGTCTGATCCGCAATCATTTGCAGACCGATCGCGGCTTGCTTGATCGCGCGTTCGATGACAAATTGCTCGCCGTCGCGCAACAGCGCTTCGCGTTGGCGCAGCCGCCGGAGAAGGTGCTCTTTTATTCGAAGCGCAGTCCGTCGCTGGCCGCCGAGGCCGAGGCCGAGCTGACCGAGATGGGCATTGGCGTGGTGTACCTCGAGGACATCCTGGCGCGGGCGCTGGCCGAGGTGAACGCGGACGACTTGGGCAACGCGACTGTGTTTCAGGTGCTGGCGATGGTCAAGAGTTCGAACGTCTTTAAGGAAATGGCCCGGCTGGCGCGCAAGGCCGAGCGCGAAGCGGCGGCGGAGAAATCGCCGGAGACGACCAAACGACAGAGCGTCGACCGGCAACAGTTGAATTTTCTCGATCTGGTGTTGGCGCAGGAGGACGAAGGCGAATGATGCCGCGCAACATTCCGTTGGCCGTGTTGTGGCGCGTGGCGCTGCTGGCGGCGGTGGTCGCCGTGGTGCTGGCCATCGGAATATATCGCTATGACTGGCGGCCGGTCGGCCCGAAAAAGGCGGTGGAAACCGCCGACGAGATCGGGGTGGCGATCGACCAACATTTTAAAGAGGAAGAAGCGCAACGACGGGCGCTGGGAGAAATGACGCCGGAAGCGACGCCGGAAGCGACGCCGGAAGAGGTCGTCGAGCCGACGCCGGAACCCACGCCGGAACCCACGCCGGAGCCCAAACCGACGCCGACGCCCAAACCCAAACCCAAACCCAAACCCAAACCGACGCCGACCCCGGCGTTGGACGAAGACGGTTTGGAAGACTTTTTAAACAAAATGTAGCGACGATGGTCGAACGATCCAACGAGTTTACGATCCAAACGCCGCGTGAGATCTACGCGGAGCTGGATCGCTACGTCATCGGCCAGGACGCCGCCAAGCGCGCGGTGGCCGTCGCCGCGTACAATCATCTCAAGCGCGTCGCGGCCGGTCCGGGCACGCTGCTGCGCAAATCCAACATGTTGCTGATCGGCCCCACCGGCTCGGGCAAAACGCATCTGGCCCGTCAACTCGCGCGCGTGTTGCAGGTGCCCATGTCGGTGGTCAACGCCACCGAGTACACCGAGGCGGGCTATTACGGCAAAGACGCCGAGGTGATGATCGCCGAGTTGCTTTTCCAGACCGAAGGCGATTTGGAGGCCACGCAGCGCGGCATCGTGTTCGTCGACGAGATCGACAAGATCGCCCGTCGCGCGCAATGGGCCCGCACCGGCGCGGGCGCGCGGGACATTGGCGGCGAGGGCGTGCAGCAGGCGATTCTCAAGCTGCTGGAGGCCAACGAAATTTTCGTGCCGCTCAACGTGACCCAGCATTGGGCCAAGCACGACTTCGTTTTGGTCGACGTAACAAATATTCTATTTATTTGCGCGGGGACCTTTTCGGACCTGGGCAAAGGGCGGTATAAGAACGACATCGGTTACCTGGGGCGGAAGACGGGGGCCGGGCGCGAAAAGGTCACCACCCAAGAATTGGAAGAATACGGTTTGATCGCCGAACTGCTCGGCCGTCTGCCGGTGGTGATGGAACTGGATGAACTCAGCGACGATGAACTGGGCCGCATCCTGACCGATCCGCCCGACGCCATCTGGCGCGAGATGCAGGAGCTGTTCACGCCGGAACGCATCACCCTGGAGTTGACCGAGGACGGCCGGCGGGCCGTCGTCGCCGAGACGCGACGGCGGAAATTGGGCGCGCGCGGCCTGAGGGCGATAATGGAGGAAACCTTCGCCGATCTGTCGTTTCATGCCCCGGAGCGAACGGGGCAACACGTGGTGATCGACGCGCAATACGTTAGGAATCATTTGCGGTGAAAGTCGAATTGCGACAAGCGCGACCGGAGGATGCTCCGGCCTGCCATCAATTGGATCATGAATGTTTTCCGCCGGAAGTGGCCTACGATGAAGACGGCTTCGTCGAGCTGAGCGAAATGGCGCCGGTGTACTGGATCGCCGAACATCGCGGCCGGATGGTGGGCTTCGTGGCGGCCGACTTGGATCAGGCCAACAACCACGCGCTGATCATCACGCTGGACGTCGATCCCGATTGCCGCCGGCGCGGCATCGGCTCGGCCCTGATGGAAAAGGCGGAAAGCGAAGTCCGCGAGCGGGGAGTGGGGCGCATCTATTTGCATCTGTACACGCCCCATTACGCGGCGCGCTGTTTGTACGAGCAAAGGGGCTATCGGCCGGTGGGCGTTCTGCCCGGCTATTACGGAAACGAGATCGATGCGTTGTTGATGGTCAAGCAACTCCAACATGACGAGTGACGGCAGGTGCGAACCGTTATCTTTTCGGACATCCACGCCAATCTTGAGGCGCTGCAGGCCATTCTGGCGGAAACGGCGGCGCTGAAGGTCGGCCGCATCATCTGCCTGGGCGACGTGGTCGGATATTACGCCGACCCGGAAGCCTGCGTGCGGCTGATTCGCGAACGCAACGTGCTGTGCATCCAGGGCAACCACGATGCGGTGGCCAGCGGCATGGAAGGCCCGACCGGCTTCAACCCCATCGCCTCGGAGGTGATCCGCTGGACCCACGAGCGCCTTTCGCCGGAAAGCCGTAACTGGCTGGCCTCGCTGCCGACCAAGATCGAATTTCAAAGCGAATGCTGCGGGGTACACGGATCGTTGCGGGATCGCGACGAATACCTGATGTCCAAGGTGGCGATTCGCTCGAATTTCACGCTGATGCGCGAACTGGCCAGCGTGCGGATCGTCTTTTTCGGCCATACCCACCGCCGCGCCGCGTTCACGCTGATCGAGGGCGACGAGGTGCTCTATTCGCAGGAAGACGACATTGACGTGTCCATCGAGCAGTTTTTCCTAATAAATCCGGGTGGTTCCGGCCAGCCGCGCGACGGAATCGTCGGGGCGCCGTATGTTCTTTTCGAAGACGACACTGTGAAATTTCGCATTGCGCCGTATGATGTCGATAAAACAGTGGAAAAGGCCGTCAAGTTACCTTATGGCGAAATTTTGGCCGCGCGTTTGCGGCGGGGAATATAAGTGACCGAAATGATTGAAAAACAAGAGTGTGAAAAAAGGGCTTGACAAGCAACTTCGCTTACATATAATTGCGCTTCCCTCGGACTGAGCGGGGAAGGTATGCGCTGGCGTAGCTCAATTGGTAGAGCAGCGCACTTGTAATGCGCAGGTTGTGGGTTCAAGTCCCTTCGCCAGCTCCATTGAGACGTTCTTTTGCAATCTACTGTTCGGTATTTTACGGCGAGATACCCGAGTGGCCAAAGGGGGCGGACTGTAAATCCGCTGGCGGACGCCTACGGTGGTTCGAATCCACCTCTCGCCAAAGTGATTTCGCGCCTACGCGACCCGATTCGGTCGGGCCGCATGTGAAGCAATTCAACGGAGGGACGCGGTTTTTCGGGCGTGAGCCGCGGTTTGCTACCTCCAGGACCCATCACGTGCCGGCAACTTAAGCGGGAGTAGCTCAGTTGGCTAGAGCATCAGCCTTCCAAGCTGAGGGTCGCGG
>CALBTQ010000860.1 GCA_937967875.1 uncultured Pseudomonadota bacterium | reverse complement strand
CGGGGAGAAGGGAGGCCGGGTTTGCCGACTTTTACCCTCGCCCTTTGGGAGAGGGGCGGGCGCAGGCCGGGGTGAGGGACTGCCTTTCCGACTTTCGAATTGATCCGCCCGGACCGCCAAAGCCCCGCAGGGGCGGACGGGATTCGCCCTCATCCCCGCCCCTTCTCCCACGGGGAGAAGGGAGGTCGGATTTCCCGGCTTTTATCCTCAGGATCGGGCGCAGCCCGGGGTGAGGGACTGCCTTTCCGACTTCGATTGAGTTCGCCCGGTTTTCTTTTCGGAACTCCCGACATCGGGGTCGCCCTCCGCAATTCCAAACACTCACGACATACAAACAGAGCGCGCGGAAGTCAGGAAAAATTAGACCGCCGTTTAAACGTCTACTGCCGACCGCGATACCAATCGATGATCGCCGCTTCGGGCATCAGGCGGAAGAACATGCGCCGGCAGCGCCAGCGGATGACGCGCGTGTACAGGCGCGCCAGCAGCGGGATGATCGCGTGCCCGCTGAAGTATTCGGGCACCGTGCGTCCGTCGAGAAAGTAGGTGGCCAGGCTGGCGCGTTCGAGTTGCCGGCTGCGGCGCGGATCGATCCAAGGCAGGTGCAATTCGTGAAAGCTGGCGTCGGCCCAGCCGGCCAGATCGGCGGGCGGGCGATACCCGGCGGCGAGCGCCGCTTCGTACACCGGCGTGCCGGGGTAGGGCGTGAACAGGTGCAGCGGCGTGACGCGCGCTTGCTCGTTGGTCTGCGTGAGGTGCAGCATCAACTCCAGCGTGCGGCGCAGGTTGTCGGGCGTCTCGTCGGGAAAACCGGTCATGAAGGTGAACTTGGTCGGAATGTTCGCCCGGCGCAGTCGCTCGTTGGCCTCCTTGATGTCGGCGACGGTAATGCCCTTTTGCAGAACCTCGAGCGTCTTGTCGTCGCCGCTTTCCGCGCCCACGGTCATCTCGCGAAAACCGGCGGCGTGCAGGTAGCGGAGAAAATCCTCGTCCCAATGCCGGGCGATGTAATCGGCGCGACATTCACCGCGAATCGTCACGCGCAGGTTTTCGCGGCGCAGTCCCTCGGCGATCGCCTCCACGCGCTTGCGGTCGACGTAGAAATTGTCGTCCTTGATCAGGATGCCGTCGATGGCGAAGCGCTCGACGATCAGCTTGATGTGCGCGACCACCGCGTCGGCCGTCGCCGCCCGCCAGCGACGACGGTTGAACGGCAGGTTGTAGCAGTAGCGGCACGCGCCCGGGCAGCCGCGGCTGGTGGTGATCGCCAGGTCGCGCACGCCCAGCGTCTGCGTGGTGACGTAATCCTCGATTTTAATCGCGTCGTAATCGGGAATCAGCGCGTCGTCCAGATCGGCGTACTCGTCCCGGTCGGGCGTCGCGATGATCTCGTCGTTGCGGAAAAGCGTCAGCCCGGCGACCTCGCGCAGATCGCCGCCGGCGACGATCGTTTGCGCCAGCAGCGGCAGCGTGATTTCGCCCTCGTGGCGCACCACGATATCCACCAGCGGATGACGCGCGGTTTGTGCGGGCAGCAACGAGGCATGAATGCCGCCCCAGACGAGCGGCGTTTGCGGCGCGGCATGGCGAACGATTTGCGCGGCTTTCAATCCCCACTCGATCTGTCGCCCGGTCATCGCGCTGATGCCCACGAGCGTCGCCCCCGGCGCCAGCTCGCGCAGCTTGCGTTCCCAGGCGGGATCGATGCGCTGATCCAGCAGCGCCACGTCAAAGCCCGCCCGGCGCAACGGACGCACGAGGTAGAGCACCGACAGTGGCAACAGCGACGAGACGTTTTTGATGTCCCAACCGGTGCGGGTGTACACGAGGATCACGAGCAGCTTTTTCATCGCCGCATTGTACGCGACAAGACAAGTCGCTAGCAAGTTAGCCGAATCATGCTACAATCCGCGCATGCAAAATTCCGCGGAAAAAAAGCCGTCGCGCGTGGTGACCGTCCTCGGCTCGCTGCTGGCCGCGCCGTTTATCCTCTTGCTGTTCGCGGTCGGCGAGAACGAATACCTCGCCGCCGAATGGGGACGCTACGTCGCCCTGGGCGCGGCGTTGTTCGTCGCGCTGACCTACCGCATGCTCACGCGGCGCAGCGGTCACGAGGTGGCCTGGATCGCCTTCGCGCTGGCGCTGTACAACGCGCACATGAGTCTCGGCGGTTATTTGTATCTCGGTTGGAAGGCGATTCCGGCGGCGCTGACGCCGATCGCGATCGTCTATCTGCTCTTTCGCCGGCGTACGCGCTGGTGGCGGGTGATGACCGGCGTGACGATCGTCGGGCTGGTCGGCCTCGTTCTGGTGATGACGAACCGCGACTTCACGTTCATCAACAAGAAGCGGATGTGCGAGGCGGAGAGCCGCGCGGTCGGCAGCCTGGTTCGCACCGTCGTGCCCGACCCGCTGCACCCGTACGATTTCGGCGGCGTGTCGGGCGAGGAAGATCGGAAGAGCACACGTCTGAACTCCAGTCACCGAATACGAACTCG
>CALBTQ010000859.1 GCA_937967875.1 uncultured Pseudomonadota bacterium | reverse complement strand
TGTTTCCTTTTCAGCGAGGACTTGTTTCAACGCTAGCATTGTAAATATATAGCAATCTACCTATATATGCAAGTGAAAATTTTCACAGCAAGCATTTTTTTTTATGGAGGGGAAAGGATGTGTCTGAATTGTAACTTATTGATAATTATGGATATTCAATAAAAATGGCCGCCCAGGTCAGTGAGCGGCCATTCTTGGGTTGAAATATTTTTTTTGATTAATCGAGCGTCGCGCCCCACTGCGTGGGATCGAGAATCACCTCGCAGTCGACCACCTGGGCGCCTGCGGGGTTGCGGAACGGCGAGTAGCAATACTCCAGCAGGTAGCCCATTTCCTCGTTGCGAATCGCCTTTTTCTCGGTGCTGATGGTTTGCGGCGGACGTACGTCGTACGTTCCGTCGGGCAGCGACGGATCCCACAGATCCCAGTTGGGCCACACCTCATAGAAATCGACCGAGGTGGAATATTCCTCGACGATCAACCGCGCTTCGGCGTCGGTCAATGGGTAGCCCGCCGCGGCGCTGGACAGCAGGAACGAGGCCAGATCCGACTTGTAATCGGTGAGTTCGATCTGCCGTTCCTCCATGTTGGTGAAGGCTTCCTCGTTGCGCGTGACCAGACCTTCGAGCAGTTCGAAGGCGGCGTCGTTTTCCTCGTGCATCAACGCCATGAGGACCGCGACGACGTGGAAGTAACGGATGATGTTGCGCTCGTTGAAGTAGTGCTGCGAAGAGGCGATCGTGTCGTACAACACGCTGATGCCGTTGCCGCAATCCACGCCCAGCGGCTCGCCGTAGCCGATCAGCGCGGCCGCCAGTTCCGGATCGCACTCGGCATCGGGAATCAGCGGATCGTAGTTCACGTAGCTGGCCAGATCGTTGACCATGTTCGGGTTGTCCGCGTTCATCGGAATGAACATGTCGCCCGTTTCGTCCTTCGTATGAATGTAGTAGCCCGTGTTCACGATATCCTGATTCCAAATGACCATCGCGTCCAGCATCATCTGCGCTGCGTCGCGCACGTCCTGGTCGGGCGCGTCTTCGATCAGGCGGTACAGATAGGGCACCATGCGATAGAAGTGCGGCATGTCGTCCTTGCTGCGCATGGTGCGCGTCCAGATGCTGCCGTAATACGGATTGGTGTCGACCGGAATCGTCCAACCGTTCCAATCGTATTTGAGCACCTTGACCGGATCATAGTTGATGTACCCCTGCCGGCCGCCTTCTTCTTCGAAGTAGTAGTTTTGCAGATAGTTGGCGCGCGGCATGACCCAGATTTCCGGATCGTCCTCGCTCCAGATGAAGCCCTGGAACAGCGCGATCAGGCCTTTGCAGTATTGCTGCAGCATGTAGGCGGCGTTGGCGTCGCCGGTGCTCAGGTACAGCGCGGCGAAGTTGTTGAACACCTTGCCGGTGGGAATCATCAGGTTGTCGGCGTTGCCCGTGTGACGGATCTCAACCAGGCTGCCGGTTTTGATCGCCGTCGAGCCCATGCCGTACAATTTGAATTCCGGCCAGCCTTCGTCGTTGTCCGCATCCATGCCGTGCGACACGTAGCGGTAATGCTTGAAGTAGGGCGTGTTGGCCCAGAAGCCGGTCATCTTTTCCGTGAAGTCGTCGATCTCCTGCTGTGTCAGCGGCGTGCCCGCGGCCGGGCGGGTGAAGGTCCAAGGCAGTTCGTCGGGCCATTGAGTCGCCTGCGGAGCTTTGACCGCCGTTTGAACGCCGATGGTGAAGTCACGCGGGGCCTTGCTGGCGCCCAATGTGCGCGCCAGACGGAAACCTAGGGTGAACACGCGATGGCTGGGGGTGTGACCGGTGCGGAACGCCGCGCGAGTGTAAGCGCCGCCGTGGAACCAGCAGGCGCCGCCGCGCACGGCATGATAGCGACCTTCGCTTGCGCCGACCGGATCGGTGTCCGGCGCGAGGTACGGATCGGCGAAGATATCCCAGGTCCATTCCTTGACGTTGCCGAGCATGTCCCACAAGCCGAAATCGTTCGCCTGTTTTCCGCCGACCGCGTGCGAGGTGCGGCCCGCGTTGCCGCCGTACCAGGCGATCGCGTCCAACGTGGCGTCCAGCGGCCGGGTGGAGACGTTCTGGATGTCGCCGTTGTAAGTGGCCGTGGTCGTGCCGCCGCGTGCCGCGTATTCCCACTCGGCTTCGGTCGGCAGGCGATAGCCTTCGCAATCGTAGATCGTCGTCGCGCCATTAAGGATGACGTTCGCCGTCTCGATGCCGCCGTGTTCGGCGCAATAGGTGGTCGTATCGCCGGTCGTTTCGTCGACGCAGAGGATGTCGCTGAAGGTGAAGCACTCGGTATAGCCGGCGGCGGCGGAGGTCTTGTTGGCGTAAGCCAGCGCATCGTACCAGCTCACCTGCTCGACCGGGCGGTTCGGATCGTCGCCCATCAGCGGGAAGTGGCTGGGGTTGTAATTCATCACCTCTTCGAACTGACCCTGTGTGACTTCGGTTTTCTTCATTTCGAAGTCGTTGGTCAGCGTCACCTGGTGACGGTTTTCGTTGTCGCGCCGTCCCAGTTCACCTTCCGGGCTGCCCATGAAGAATGTGCCGCCGGACACTTCAACGTAGCCTTCGAGATCGGTGTCGTCGTCGCCGGTGTCGTCGTCGCCAGATCGGAAGAGCACACGTCTGAACTCCAGTCACCGAATAC
>CALBTQ010000858.1 GCA_937967875.1 uncultured Pseudomonadota bacterium | reverse complement strand
CCAGATGACGGCATACGGGTTCGTATTCGTTGACTGGTGTTCATACGTTTGCTCTTCCTATCTTGCATGCGGCGGTCCAGGTCCGTGCCTTTCACGTTTGCGGCCGGAAGGATGCCCTGCTCGAACAACAATTGTCCCGTGGTCGTGCCTTTTTTGCCCGGATTGACCGCGGCGGTTTCACCGGTCAGCGCCCGCAGACCCAGCTTGTCGAACCAAGCGAGGTTTTCCGGATAATCGTATTCGAAAACCGGATTGGTGTAGCGAATACCGAACTGCGCATAGAGGTCGCGCAACGGTTCAAGCACTTCCTTCATCTGGGCGGGAAAATGCGACATGTTCACGTTCGCGCCGTCGGCCGCCTCGGTGACGGCGTTGTCCAGACAATAGACGATCGTGCGCACGTGCATGGCCAGCTTGCAAAAACCGCAGGACGCCAAGGCAAAAAAGCCGTAACGCCGCAGACCGGACAGATAATCGGCATAGGTAGCGGCCTTGAACAGCTTGTCGATGTCGAATATCTCATGCGTGAATTTATCTCGGCCGAAGCGGGTTTGCAGCGTCATCAGATTGGTTCGACTGTTTTCGACATGCGCAAGACCGGAATGGCGGTACGTCAGCAAGTGCAGGCGATCGTATTCAGGCGCGACGAGCGCGGTCGCCGCGGTGGAATCGGTGCCGCCGGAAAACAATACAGCCAGCCGTTTCATGTGGTTTAATTTCCCGCTTTCAGGTGTTTCACGATCGTTTTAACCAAAGTCGTATACAGCCAGTAAACGCCTTGCGCCCACCAACCCAAGGCGTTGGCGTACCATACCCGCAGCCGCCACGGCAGCAACACGCCGATCGCACAGAGGACGTTGGCGAACCAGCGTCTCATGATTTTTCCTTTCCCGCCGCCTGGATCAAGAGGCGGAACAGAAACGACTGCAACGCCAGGGCCGCCGCCGCTACGAGGTTCTTCAGGAAACACCGTTTATTCGGTGCCTTGCGAAAACCTCGCCAGAGGCGATCGAAGCGAAAATAGAACCGTCGTTGCGCCGACATAATCAACGCGTTGAGTTCATCCGCGTTCATCTCGGCATAGGATCGATTGCGCGAATAAAAATGGCAATCCGCAAAATCGTTCGGGTCTTTTTCGCTTTCCTGCACGGTCCGATAAAACGAACTGCCGGGAAACGGCGTGGCTTTGAAAAAGTAGGCCGAATCCAATTGCGAATGCACGGCATAATCCACGGTGGCGAGCATCTCCTCTTTGCTCTGGCCGGGAAAACCGAACATGAAATAGGCGCCCGCGACGATGCCGGTCCGCGCCGTCGCGTCGATCATCCGCATGGCTTTGGGCAGATCCAAATTCTTGCCGATCGCCCGTTGCAGTCGTGGCGAGGTGGTTTCGAACCCGAAATGAATCTTGTAAGCGCCGGCTCGTTCGAGCAGCTGCAGCAATTCATCGGTCAACAAATCGGCGCGCAGGCCGTTGGGAAACGCCAGCGAAAGGTGCAAGTTCGCGGCGATGATCGATTCGCAGATCAACCGGGCGCGCGCGTCGTCGACGTTGAAAATGTCGTCCAGCACATGAAACTCGCGCACACCGTACCGGTCATGCACGTGTCGGATCTCGGCTAGCACGCTTTCCGGCGAACGCAGGCGGACCGTCTTGCCGAACAGGTTGTGGCAGAAAATGCATCCGTAGGGGCAGCCGCGCGAGGTGAAAATCTCGGCGAAACGTTTTTCTTTAAGTGGGCCGTTCCAGTTCGGCCGGCGCGCGTAACGGTCGAAGTCGATCAGATCCCATGCCGGCCAGGGCAGAACGTCCAGGTCGGCGATCGGTTCGGCCGGTCCGGTGAACGTCGGTTGCGCATCGCGGCGGTAGGCGATGCCGCTCACCATCGCCGGATCTTTATTTTCCGCGAGGGCATCGATCAAGGCGATCAGCGTGCGCTCCGCCTCCCCGACGACGGCCACGTCGATGTGCTCGTCCGCAAGCAAACGTTCGCGCAGGATGGAAGCATGCGGACCACCGACGATCACCGCCGCCTCCGGCAGCAGTTGCTTAATGCTGCCGGCGGTCCGATGCAACAGGGCGTCTTCGCAACTCATCGCACTGATGCCGATATATTGCGGGCGAAATCCGGCGACGGCTTCCCGAACCTCGTCCAACGTCGCCAAGCCGAGGTCGACGAATTTGATTTCGATGCGTTCGCCGAATCGTTCCCGCAGCGCCGCCGCCAGATACAAAATTCCCAGGGGCGGAACCGGACCACCGCCTTGCAGTTGCTCAAAAGCGCGGATGAAGAGAAAGCGGATTCGCTCCTGAGGCGGGACCGCTGCTTTCATCAGAACAACGCGTAAATCGCCGGCAGAAGCGTGGTATTGCCGGTCAACGAAACGAAAACCGAGAGAATCGCCAACACGAACAGCAGCGGTAAAAGCCACCACTTACGGTTTTCCTTGATCGCGATAAACAGGAACAACAGCAATTCGCGATTGTTTTTGAACTTCGGTTGATCGTCCTGAACGTTCTGCTTTTTTTCTTCCGAGGGCTGGTTCATGGATTCACCTTTTTCAGTGTCGTTAGCACTTGAACGATATTATCGGCCATGACGGCATGTCCTTCCATCGAGCAATGGAGATCGGAAGAGCACACGTCTGAACTCCAGTCACCGAATACGATCT
>CALBTQ010000857.1 GCA_937967875.1 uncultured Pseudomonadota bacterium | reverse complement strand
CTTCGATGCGGACATCACCGCCAAGCTCGACGGGCCGGTGGTGCTCAGCCAGGTGCCCGAGGATTGTCTGGCGTCCGCGTATTTGAAAGGCGAACCGAAACTCGACGCCTCGCTGGCCGGCAAGTCCGGCGCGGAGTTACTCGGTCGCATCGCGATGAACAAGGTCTATTTCATCGGCCAGAGCGCGCTGGCGGCCAAGGTGACGGCGGACAACAAGGTTGAGTTCGCCTGGGAAGAAAAAGAAACGCCGCTCAAACGCACCACGCTATACGACGAGCACGTGAAACTCGGTGGGCGCATCGTGCCCTTCGCCGGTTATGAAATGCCGGTACGCTACGGCTCGACGATGGAAGAACACGCGGCGGTGCGCAAGGCGGCGGGGCTGTTCGACGTCAGCCACATGGGTTGCTTCGAAGCTAGCGGACCGCATGCGGTCGAGTTGATCAACCTGGCGACCTCCAACGACGCGCGCCAGTACGAACCGGGTCAGTCGTTCTACTGCTACCTGCTGGATCACGACGGCCGCGTGATCGACGACCTGATCGTCTACCGCCTCGGCGAGGAACGTTTTCTGATGGTGGTCAACGCCGACAACGAGGCCAAGGACTGGACGTGGTGGAATCTGGTCAACGACGGCAAGGCGCTGCTGGACCGCACCGCGCCCAGCCGCTCGCTGACCGCGCCCGCGACGTTGCGCAACCTCAAGGATGAGCAATGGGGCGACGCGCGCCGCGTGGATATCGCGCTGCAGGGACCCAAGTCGATCGATATTCTCGCGCGCCTTGCCGACAAGGGGCAGGTGCCGATCATCAAACGCCTCAAGCGCACCGAGTGCACTGAAACGAAATTGATCGGCCTGGATGTCGTCGTGTCGCGCACCGGCTACACGGGCGAATCGTTCGGGTACGAAATCTTCGTGCATCCGGACAAAGCGCCCGAGCTGTGGCGCGCGATTCTCGAGCAGGGCGCGGACCTGGGCGTGCAGGCGATCGGCCTGGGCGCGCGCGACAGTCTGCGCATCGAGGCGGCGCTGCCGCTCTACGGCCACGAGCTGGAAGGCATGTACGGCATTTCGCCGGCCGGCGCGGGCTTCGCCTCGTTCGTCAAACTGCACAAACCGTTCTTCGTCGGCAAAGCGAAGTACCTGGAGAGCTTCCGCGGCGGCGACAAGATCGTCATGGCCTTCAAGGTGCCGGCGAAGGGCACCAAGCCGGTGAAGCCGGGCGACCCGGTGATCGACAAGCGCGGCGCGTTCATCGGCAACGTGACCAGCGCGGCGGTCGACGCCGACGGATTGCAGGTCGGTCTGCTGTACCTGTTCAAGAAAAACGCGCAGCCCGGCCCGGTGTCGATTTATCCGCTGCCGCCGAGTAAGGACAAGGGCATGACCACGCCGCTGGATCTCAAACCCGGCGTGCGCCTGACCGTGCCGGTGGACGCCGAAATTCTGTAAAGCGGTTCGTGCGCGGCCTACAGGGCAGCCCTCATCCCCGACCCTTCTCCCACAGGGAGAAGGGAGTTTAGGTCGCCGGCTTTTACCCTCTCCCGGGGGGAGAGGGTCGGGCGCCAGCCCGGGGTGAGGGCGTTAAAAAATCACGAATGACTCAATCGGTAATTCGGACCGGCCCCGCGGCCGGTCCTTTTTTATATCAACGCATTGCCACCGGCGGGGCGCTGTGCGATCATTTTGTTTTCAAGTACGCACCAGGAGGAAACCCATGCGCCGGCTTTGGATATTGGTAGCGCTTGCCCTGCTCGTCTCGGCCGCCGGGCTCGTTCGCGCACAAGACTTGGACGGGATGGCCATCATGAAAAAAGTGGCCGACCGCGAGGAAAGCAAATCGTCGGTGACCGAAACGAAGATGATACTGGTCGACAATCGCGGTCAGCAACGCGAACGCTCGTTGATCGTGCGCGCCAAGCAGATCAACAAACGCGACCACGTCATGACCACCTTCCTGGCGCCGCCCGACGTGCGCGGCGTGAAATTCCTGGTCATCGAAAATCCGAGCGGCGACGACGATCAACGCATCTACCTGCCGGCGATCAAGCGCGCCCGGCGCATCAGTTCCTCGCAGAAATCGGGCAGCTTCATGGGCAGCCAGTTCAGCTACGAGGACCTGCAAAGCCGGGATCCGGAAAAATACAAGCACCAGCGCATGGCCGACATGCAGATGGCCGGTCAGGACTGCTACGTTGTGCAGTCCGTGCCGCTGGATCCGAGCGACACGCAATACTCCAAGGCGATCTGGTGGGTGCGCAAAGACGCCTGGGTGCCGATTCGCGCCGAGTTGTACGACAAAAAGGGCAACCTCTTTAAAGTGCTCGAGGTGCAGGAGTTGGAAAAGCAGCCCGACGGCACGTGGCTGACCAAGCTGACCAAGATGAGCGACGTGCAGGAACGCAAAGTGACCATCATGCAGATCATCAAATATCAAACGAACGTGCAAATCAAGGATACGGTGTTCACCGAACGCTTCCTCACCGACGAGAGCCAAGAGTAAGCGCCGCGGTGAAGAAAAACGCGCCGCCGCTGCTGGTCCTGCTGTTGGCCCTGGCGTTGTGTCTGACTTCGTTGGCCATCGCCGCTGAGGACGACGAGGAAGACGACTCGCCCGAAATGCCCACGCCCGTCCCGCTGCCCGGCGTCGAACCGACCATGCCCACGCCCGT
>CALBTQ010000856.1 GCA_937967875.1 uncultured Pseudomonadota bacterium | reverse complement strand
AGATCGTATTCGGTGACTGGAGTTCAGACGTGTGCTCTTCCGATCTCGGAGGCAAAGCAAGGAGTATGATCGATGGATCATGTAGGCGTTTTCGACAGGCTCGAGGAAATAAAAAAAACCTATCCGGAAAAATTCATTCCGGAAGAGCGGATCTTCGGCAAGATCCACCGCGGCGCGGGCATCTTCATCGGGACGGCCTGCGGCGAGCCGCAATGCCTGGTCAAGCTGCTGGTCGATTACGTTAAATCCAATCCGAAGGCGTTGTTCGACACGGAAATTTTCCACGTGTGGACGATGGGCGTGGCGCCCTACGCGGACATTCGTTTCAAGTCCAACTTCCGGCACAACTCCTTTTTCATCGGCGACAACACCCGCGAAGCGATCAACACGGGCATGGCCGATTACACGCCGATCTTTTTGTCCGACGTGCCCGATCTGTTCCGCAAACGCATGGTGGAAATCGACGTCGCGCTCATTCAGGTGTCGCCGCCCGACATGCACGGCTACATGAGCATGGGCATCAGCGTGGACATCGTCAAAGCGGCGGTGGAGGCGGCTTCGCTGGTCATCGCGCAGGTCAATTCCTATATGCCGCGCACGCACGGCGACGGCTTCATTCACATCCGCGACATCGACTACATCATTCCGTGCGAAGAGCCGCTGCTGGAGTTCAACACCAAACCGCCCAGCGAGGAAGTCAGCAAGATCGGCCAGTACGTGGCGCGGCTGATCGACGACGGCGATACGATCCAGGTGGGCTACGGCAGCACGCCCAACGCGATCATGAAGAATCTCAAAGAGAAAAAGCACCTGGGCGTGCACACCGAGCTGATCGGCGACGGCATCGTCGAGTTGATGAAGCTCGGAGTCATCGACAACACGCGCAAGGCGATCAACCGCGGCAAGGCGGTCTGCGCGTTTTCGATGGGCCACCAGGACACCTATGCTTTTCTGCATGACAATCCGGCGGTCGAATTCCGCACGATCGATTACACCAACAACCCGACGATCATCGCCCAGCACACGAACATGGTGGCGATCAACAGCGCGTTGGAAATAGATTTGACCGGGCAGGCGACGGCCACGTCGATCGGCCACCGCTTCTTTTCGGGCATCGGCGGGCAGGCCGACTTCATGCGCGGCGCGGTGATGGCCAAGAGCGGCATATCGATTCTGGCGATGCAATCGACCGCGGCCAACGGCGAGGTGTCGCGCATCGTGCCGAACCTGGCGCCGGGATCGGGCGTGACCTTGGTGAGCGGCGACGTGCATTACGTGGTCACCGAGTACGGCATCGCCTACCTGCACGGCAAGAACATTCGCGAGCGGGCGATGGAGTTGATCTCGATCGCGCATCCCAAGTTCCGCCCGTGGCTGATTCAGGAAGCGAAAAAATTCAACCTGATTTACAAAGACCAGGCGTTCATTCCCGGCAAGCGCGGGGAATATCCGGCCGACCTGGAGCAATACCGCACGACGAAAAAGAATTACGAGTGCTTTTTCCGGCCGGTGGACATCGACGACGAACCGCGGCTCAAGGATTTCTTCTACAGCCTGTCGGACAAGAGCCTTTACCGGCGTTTCATTTCGGCGCGCAAGGATATCCCGCACGAGCGGCTGCAGGAATTCGTCGTCATCGACTGGACCAAGGAAGTGGTCATCCTGGCCACGACCACGGAAAACGACAAGGAAGTGGTGATGGGCATCGGCCAGTTCGGGATCAACCCGGGCACGCACACGGCCGAGGTCTCCTTCGTCGTGCGCGACACGTACCAGAACAGGGGCATCGGCACCGAGCTGCTGCAGTACCTGACCTTCCTGGCCAAGAAACGCGGTCTGCTCGGCTTCACCGCCGAAGTGCTGGTGGATAACAAACCCATGCTTCGCGTTTTCGAGAAGATGGGATTTGATATGGATAAGAAAATCAGCGAGGGAGTGTACGAACTAAGAATGAAGTTCAGGACGGCAAAATGAGTGAGCACAGCAACATCCAATTCTTGTTCGAACCGCGATCGGTAGCGATCATCGGAGCCTCGGCCAGCGAGGATAAGATCGGTTACAAGATCCAACGCAACATCATGGACGGCGGCTATCGCGGTACGATTTATCCGATCAATCCCAAAGGCGGCGACATCCTCGGCGTGCCCTCCTATCCTTCGATTCTGGACATCGAAGGCGACGTCGATCTGGCCACGATCGTCATTCCGGCGAAATACGTGGTGCGCGCGGTCGAAGAATGCGCCCAAAAGAAAGTGAAGTTTCTTTCCATCATCACCTCCGGTTTCTCGGAGGTCGGCAATTGGGCCGAAGAACACAAGATCGTCGAGCTCGCGCACGCCAACGGCATGCGCGTGCTGGGGCCGAACATCTTCGGCATCTACTCGGCGGAGACGTCGCTCAACGCGACCTTCGGCCCGGCGGACATCAAGCGGGGCGGCGTGGCGATCATCACGCAGAGCGGCGCGCTGGGCATCGCGATGATCGGCAAGACGAAAATCGAGAACATCGGCCTATCGGCGATCGTGTCGGTCGGCAACAAGTCGGACCTGGACGAGGCCGACCTGCTGCAGTACCTGAATCGCGACGAGTCGACCAAGGTCATCCTGATGTACATCGAGGGCGTCAAGAACGGCGAACGGCTGGTCGAGGCGCTCAAGCGGGTGACCAAAAAGAAGCCGGTGATCGCGATCAAGTCGGGCCGCTCCAAACGCGGCGCGATGGCCGCGGCGTCGCACACCGGCTCGCTGGCCGGCGCCGATGAGATCTTCGACGCGGTGATGAAACAGTGCGGCGTCGCCCGCGCCGAGACGATCGAGGAAGCGCTCAACTGGTGCAAGTTCCTCTCCACGTCGCCGGCGCCCAAGGGCGAGAACGCGGTGATCATCACCAACGGCGGCGGCATCGGCGTGCTGGCCGCGGACGCCTGCGAGAAGTACGGCGTCAATCTGGCCGACGATCCGGAAACGATGAAGGAGATTTTCGACGAGGTCACGCCGGATTTCGGCTCGATTAAAAATCCGGTCGACATCACCGGTCAGGCGATGGCGCAGGATTACGAAATCTGCCTGGAAGCGGCCTTCAAGCACCCGGCGGTCGATTCGATCATCTGCCTGGGCTGCGAGACGGCCGTGCTCGACGTCGAGCGGCTGACCGAAAGCCTGGAAAAAGTGCACCGCGAACACGGCGCGTCAAAGCCGGCGGTGCTCAGCTTCTTCGGCGGGCAGGATACGGAAAATTCGATCGTGCACCTGCGCAGCCGGAGCGTGCCGATCTTCCTTGACGTGTACGATGCGGTGTCCTGCCTGGGAGCGAACTACCGCAACTACCGCAACCTCAAGGACGCGCAGGCGAAGGTCGAGGACGTGTTCGATCCGCGCGTGGTGGACATCGAACGCATCAAGGGCGTGATCGCCAAGGTCCGCGCGGCGGGCCGCACCTTCCTGCTGGCGCCCGAGGCGCAGGAAGTGATGGTCGCGGCCAAGATGCCCATGCCGCAGAGCAAACTGGCGCGCAACCTCGACGAGGCCGTGCAGTTCGCCGAGGCGATCGGCTACCCGGTGGTGATGAAGATCGTCTCCAAGGACATCATCCACAAGAGCGACGCGGGCGGCGTGGCGCTGGACCTGTTGAACAAGGGCGAGGTGATGGACGCCTACGAGGCGATCATGCACAACGCGCGCGCCTACGATCCGGCGGCGGTGATCGACGGCGTCGAGGTGGTCGAGATGGTCAAGTCCGGCACCGAGACGATCATCGGCGCGCGCCGCGACGAATCGTTCGGCCCGGTGGTCATGTTCGGCCTGGGCGGCATCTACGTCGAGGTGATGAAGGACATCGCCTTCCGCGCGCTGCCGCTCAACCGCGCCGAGGCGATGGAGATGATCAAGGACATCCGCTCCTATCCGCTGCTGCTGGGCGTGCGCGGCGAAGCGCGCAAGGATATCGAGGGCGTGATCGAATGCATTTTGAAAGTCGGGACGATTCTACAATACTGCGAAGACATCACCGATATTGAGGTCAACCCGTTGGTGGCCTATGATCAAGGCGATGGGGTGAGGGCAGTGGATGTTAGAATCCTTTTATCGAAGAGTGCGAAAGGGGACCATCATGGATAAGTTTGTTATCGCATCCACGAGAAAGAACGCCGGCAAGACAAGCATCATTATTGGTCTCACCGAAGTGTTGCAGAAAAAGTGCGGTTACCTCAAGCCGATCGGCGACCGTCTGTTGTATCGCAAGAAGCGGCTGTGGGATTACGACTCGGAACTGCTCACCCACACGCTGGGCATCAACGAGAAGCCGGAAGACATTTCCATCGGTTTCGAGCACGCCAAGTTGCGCTATATGTACGATGAAACCGGCATCCGCGAGAAACTGCGGGAACAGGCCGCGCTGGTCGCCGCCGACAAGGACGTACTGTTCATCGAAGCCGGCAGCGGGCTGAACTTCGCCTCGTCGATTCACCTGGACGCGCTGTCGCTGGCCCGGCACCTGGAAGCCAAGTTGGTGCTGGTCGTGGGCGGCGACGAAGACGAGATTCTCGACGACATCACCTTCGTGAAAACCCACCTGGCCTGCGACGAAGTGCAGATGGCCGGGGTGATCATCAACCGCGTCAAGGACGTGGACGATTTCAAAGCCACCTACATGGCCGAGATTGAGGCGCTGGGCGTGAAGGTGCTCGGCGTGCTGCCGTACAAGCAGGAACTGACCTACATGCCGGTGCGCTACCTGGTCGACCACTTGTTCGCCAAGGTCATCGGCGGCGAGGGCGGCCTGCACAAGATCGTGCAGAGCGTGTTCGTCGGCGCGATGTCGGTGAGCGCGGCGGTGCAGAATCCGCTGTTCAAGAAAGAGAACAAGATGATCATCACCAGCGGCGACCGCAGCGACATGATTCTGGTCGCGCTGGAGACCGACACCTCGTGCGTGGTGCTGACCAACAACAGCCTGCCGCCGGCGAACATCGTCGCCAAGGCCGACGCGGCCAACGTGCCGATGCTGCTGGTGCCGTGGGACACCTATCGCACCGCGCAGCAGATCGACCTGATGGATCCGCTGCTGACCAAGGACGACAAACCGAAGCTGGAGCTGCTCAAGAAGCTGGTCGGCGAAAGCGTGAAGACGCAGGCGCTGTTCGACTGATCGATACACGCCCGCCGGCCCAACGGGGAAAAAACAAAACCGACGGCGGGAAAACGCGAAGGCAGGACGGGGGTTGGGATTGTCTTACAGTCCCAGCCCCATCGTTTCCATGATCTTGGTCGTCAGGTCTTCGGGCGTGAAGGGCTTGCTCAGATAATTCTTCGCGCCGGCCTGAATCGCCTTGATCACGTTGGAACGCTCGACCTCGGTCGTCACCATCATCACCGGAATGTGTTTGAAGCGGTCGTCGGCCTTGATTCGCTGCAGAGTTTCGAAGCCGTCCATTTCCGGCATGTTCCAATCCAGCAGGATCAGATCGGTCTCGGTGTAATTCTTTTCCAACACATCGAGAGCCTCGACGCCGTTGCCCGCTTCCAATAAATCGAAACCGAGCACCGAAATGGATCGGGCAATTATTTTCCGAATCATCGCCGAATCGTCAACGGAAAGGATTTTCATCTTTCTTTCCTCAACCTTTGTTAACGTAATAGATGGACCCTTTGTGATCGCGCATCGTGAAATTCGTCCGATATCCCGAAAGGCTTTCCGCCGAGCCCAAGAGGAAATAGCCGCCGGGCACCAAGGCCTGCGACATCCGGTCGAATAAATCTTGTTTGAAATCGTCGGAGAAGTAAATCGCCACGTTGCGGCAGAATATGATGTCAAACGTGCCGAGGGCGGAAAAACTATCCTGCAGGTTGAATTTTTTAAAGGTCACCATCTTTTTAATACGATCTTCCAGCAACCAGATCCGATCCTGCTGACGGAAGTAGCGATCGCGATAATCGGCGCGCATGCCGCGCTCGATGGAAATCTGATCGTAACGGCCGGCCATGGCCAGAAATAGGGCGGAAGGAGAAATGTCGGTGCCCAGAATCTCGAAATGCGTCGGCAGGACCGTGGTCCCGCCGCGGCGGGCCAGATAACTGTCGATGATCATCGCGATCGAATACGGCTCCTGCCCGGTGGAACTGGCGGCCGACCAGATGCGCACCTTGTACTTACGTCCTTCGCGCACCGCCTGTTCCAATTGCGGCAACAATACTTCCTCCAACGTCACATAGGGCCCGTTGTCGCGGAACCACAGCGTTTCGTTGGTGGTCATCGCATCGATGATTTTTTCGCGCAACCGGGCATCGTTGCTGTTGCGCATTTTCAAGTAGAAGTCGCCGAAGTTTTTCGATCCCGTTTCCACCAGCAGATTGGCCAGTCGACTTTCGATGAGGTATTCCTTGCCGTTGTGCAACGAAATGCCGCACTGTTGCTCGATGTAAGAACGTAGCAAGTCGAATTCGTTGGCGGTAATCGATGGGCTCATTGTTGCTTACTCATATCCTTCATATTTTTACCGTTGTTTTTGTAATGATCCGCGCGGCGATATTCTCGATATCCACGCGTTCGTCCGAATTGTTCGCTTCGTCGACCGCGCGCGGCATGCCGTAGACAACACAGCTCGTTTCGCTCTGGGTGATGCAGTAACAGCCTTTGCGTTTCAGCGCCGCAACGCCGTCCGAACCGTCATCGCCCATGCCGGTCAGCACCACGGCCAGCACGTTGCCGCCCTGCACGGCGGCGATGGAGCGGAACAGCACGTCGACCGACGGCCGGCAGCTTTTCACCGGCGGCGCTTCGTTGATGCCGATCGTCGCCGGACCGCCGTCCTGCGGCGGACGCATGACCATGTGTCGGCCGCCGGGCGCGATGTACACCGTGCCGGCTTCGATCGTTTCGCCGTCCTCGGCCTCCTTGATCGTCAGCGCCGAACGCTTGTTGAGGTTGGCGGCCAAGGAAGCGGTGAAC
>CALBTQ010000855.1 GCA_937967875.1 uncultured Pseudomonadota bacterium | reverse complement strand
ATTCGGTGACTGGAGTTCAGACGTGTGCTCTTCCGATCTCCGGCCGTCGCCGTCGAGCGCCACAGCGGGATTGGCCAGCACGTCGAACACGGCGACCTCGTAATCCCAGGCGTCGGCGCTGTACACGCGCATTTCGCGCGCCTTGACGCTGACCACGTATATGTCGCCCGCCGAACTCAACGCCAGCGCTGCGCCGGAGAAGCCGCCGCCGTCGACATAGGCGACCTCGGCCTCGTCGTCATCATCGTCGGTATCGTCGTCCACGGTGTCGTCGTCGGAGTCGTCGTCGGAGGTGTCGTCGTCGCCGGTGTCGTCGTCGTCATCGTCGTCGCCGGTGTCGGGCAGAATGCAGAAGGTGGGATCGCCGGGATCGGGCACGTCTTCGCACCCGCAGCCCCCAAAAACGATCGCGCTGAAGAATAGACAAAAGACAAGCGTGAGCAGACGTTTAATAAACATCGATCGCCCTCCCCCCTCACAGTCGGCCGACTCGCTTGTTATTTTATCTCTCATGGGGGCGGGATGGCAACCGGAAAGATGATTTTTTATCGCGTCAGGTAGCCCTCGCGGTCGAGCCGTTCGGCCAGCTTTTCAGCCAGATGCGCGTACACGTAGCCCGGCGGATGCTCCAGGCGATATTCCGGCTCGTCATGGTCGGCCGCGACGCACCACTGCGCCAGCCCGGCCGGCTCGGTTACCTGTCGCACGAAAAACGCGGTGTCGTCCTGCTCGTAGCACGGGGCGACGAACGCGGCCAGACGCGTCCGATCGCGATAGGCCCGCACGAAATCGCCCAACACCGCGCGGTGGTGCATGATCGCCGTCTCGCGCAAACGTTGTTCGCGCTCCTCGGCATCGGCCATGCGTGTGAAGTGCGCCAGGGTCAGCAGGAACAACCGGGAATGAGCGGCGAGCCAGGCGGTCGCTTTCGCCGGCAGAAAGGAAGGCGTAAAAAAATATTCGCCGACCATCGACGGATCGGCGGTGAATTGATTCAGGTCGACGTGTCCGATCAAAAACGCCCGCGCGCCGATCAGGCCGATGTGAAAGAGCACGACATCCGGCTGCGCGCCGGCCGCCATCGTCCGCGCGGCGAGCACGGCCATCTGGCTGGGATTGTAGGCGCTGACGCCGCCGTTCCAGACCTCGTAGGTCACCGGATCGCCGCGTTCGTTCAAAATGCGTTCGAGGTGCGCGCTGAGCGTCCGGTCGTCGGACACCGCCGCGCCGTAAGCTGTCGACGAGCCGAAAATGACGATGCGGAATACATTCTCGCCCTTGGCCAACGACCGCTCCGGCCCGCGAAAACCAAGGGCGTTGACCGACACGGTACGCGGCGGATGATCGGGCGTTTCATATACGCGTTGCGCGCCGGGCTTGAGCTTCATCAGCAAACGCGGATCGGCGTCGGCCTCGTGCACTTCGGGATCCATCGCCTGCACCCAGATCAGCTCGCGCACCGACGCGGGCAGCGGCCGGTGATGCAGCGCGACCTCGGCGACCGCCACGGCGACGACGACCAGCAGCGACAAAACGAGCGCTTGCCGGCGCAGAAAAAACCGCCAGGCGCGGAGCAAAAAATGGCGAGGCGTCGGCGTCACGTCGTTGTGCATTCCTTCCGACATTGAGATTCGTTCGAACTTTAGCTAAATAGAAGTATCAGTTCAACAGCCGCGGCAAAGGGGAATCATGACGGACCCGGCAACCACATCGCAGGTCGAGACGCGCCAATCGCTGATGCGCTCACTGGGCGGCATCGCGGCGCTGATCGTTTTGTTCCTGCTCGCCGAAGCGCTGTGCCTGGCGCTGATGCGCCCTTCGCGCCTCGACCGCATTTTGCTGTTGCTGGAACGCGACGCGCAGCTCATGTGGCGGTTGCGCGCGGGGCTGTCGACCACCTTCGAGGGCGCGGCGGTGACCACGAGCGCACATCACCTGCGCGGTCCCGATTTCGCCGTACCGAAGCCGGCGGACGTCACGCGGATCGTCTGCCTGGGCGCGAGCCCGACCTTCGGCTGGGGCGTGGCCGAGGACAAAACCTACCCGGCGGTGCTGGGCTCGTTGCTGCGCGAACGCGGGCAGAACGTGGAGACGATCAACGGCGGCGTGCCCGGTTACACGACGTGGCAGGGGAAATATTTTCTCGCGCGCGACGTGCTGGGCTGGCAGCCCGACCTGGTGACGGTCGCGTACGATCTCAACGACCTGGACATCTTCCGTTTCTTCATCAACAACGGCCTGCCCGACGCACAACAGCAGCCGACCCCGACGCGCATCGTCGCCGCGCAAAACCTGCTCAACCGCAGCGCGGCGTATCGTTTCTTCCGCAACACGCTGATCGGTGCGCTGGTCAAGCGCGGTTCGTTCGATCCCGAAAAAATGCCGCGCCGGGTGGCGCTGGCGGATTATCAAGCCAACCTGCGTGAGATCGAGTTGCTGTGCCGCGAGCACAACATCAAGGTCGTGTTCATCAAAATGCCGATCAACCTGCCTTTCTATCGTCTGAAGGTCGTGGACGCCGCGCAGGCCGCGTCGGCCTTTGCGCAGGGCGAGGCGGCGGAAACCAACGGCGATTGGCCGCAGGCGATCGCGCATTATCAGCGGTCGATGGAGCTGGATTCAACGCAGAGCGATACGTACATTCGCCTGGCGCGCGCGCTGCAGCGCCTCGGCCGGCATGACGAGGCCGACGGCCTGTACGCGCTGCTGCCGTTCGTCAGCGCTTTCCGCGATCGTACGGACGCGCAATACAACCAGGCGGTGGTCGACGCGGCCGCGCAGACCGACCGGCCGTACGTCGACGCGGTGGCGGCCTTTGCCGCCGACGGGCGCGGCGACGGGCTGTGGAACTCGAAGGAAGATCCGTTTCATCCCAACGCGGCCGGGCACGCGATCGTCGCCGGGTTGCTGGCCGACGTCATCTCGCCGTCATCGGCCGACGAGGAGCCGACGCCATGAAAATCCGCCGCTTCATATTACGTTATTTGTGGTTGTGGTTTTTGTTGATCGTGCTGGGCGGAATCTTGTTTTTCACCCTGACCGGCAACGATCCGCTGCTGCCCGCGATCTACCGCTAAGCGATGTTTTCGTCCTTCACCAGCACCCGGTTGCGCCCCATGTCTTTCGCCATGTAAAGCGCCTTGTCCGCGTCGCTGAGCAGCGTATCGCGCCCCGACAGGTCCGGGAACGTGCTGACCCCCAGACTGACGGTCTGGCGAATGAGCTTGGGCGTAAGCGTTTTCGCCTCGATGTTGCGCCGCACCTGTTCAGCGATGTCGCGCGCCTGCATCGCCGGCGTACCGGGCATGAGCACGCACAATTCCTCGCCGCCGTAACGGCAGGCGATGTCGACGTTGCGCACGCTGGACTTCACCGTTTCGGATACCGATTTAAGCACCTCGTCGCCGATGGCGTGACCGAACATGTCGTTCACGCGCTTGAAGTGATCCAGGTCGATCATCATGATCGACAGCGGGCGTTGCGTGCGTTCGGCGCGGGCGAATTGTTGCTGTAAGCCCTCTTCGAGATAGCGCCGATTGAGCAAGCCGGTAAGGCTGTCGATGAACGCGAGACCTTCCAGGATATGCGAGCTTTGCTTGAGCTCGTCGAACAGCAGCTTGGTGCGCACGAGGTTGAGCACGCGGGCGTTGAACTCCTCGCGCACGAACGGCTTGATCAGAAAATCGTTGGCGCCGTGCTGCAGGCAATTGATCATGGCGTTGCGATCGTCCGCCTCGACCATCACCAGAATCGGCGAGGCTTTGAGATCATCCTGCTCGCGCAGCTTTTCCAGCATATGACAGGCCTGGTGATCGACGCCGGAAAAATCCACCGCGATGATATCGGGCACGATCATCGACAGGTAGCCGGAAAGCTCGTTGAGGTTGGCGCAATGGTGATCCTGCAAGCCCAGATCGGCGAACAGTTTGCCCAACAGCGCCGAGAATTTCATGTCGCCGGAAAGCACGACCGCGATGCCGTCATGCTGCACCTTTTCGCGCCCGATGGCCGTCGCCACCGCTTCGCTGAGCTTGAAGGAGTCGAACGGCTTGCGTAAAAAGTCCAGAATACCCGATTTGAAGCCCTGATGGACTTCCACATCGGTGACCGTCGAGCTGACCACCAAAATCGGCAATCGGTGCGTTTCCGGATTTTCCGAAAGGGCGGCGCACAATTCATAACCGTTCATCACCGGCATTTCCACGTCGGTGAGCACGATGTCGGGCTTGCTCTTGAGAATCAACTCATAGCCGGCCTGACCGTTCACGGCCGTCTGCACGTCGAAGCCCAGCGAGGTCATCTGCTGTTCCAGCACCGAGCGTGCGGTTTTATTGTCGTCGATGATCACCGCCAATCGACGCTCGCGCTGGGGACGGCTGTAGCGCCGCGTCAGCTGAGCAAGCACCCGCTCGACGCTCTCGCGCGTGAACGGTTTGACGAGCACCGCGTCGATGGACGACGCATCCCATTCCTTGAACAGGTTATCGTCGCCCAGGGTCGTGCACACAACCACTCCGGCGCCGCCCGTCAGCTTGTGCGACTTGAGCGCCTGCCCCATTTCGAAGCCCGATTGGTGCATCGGGACACCGGCGCAGAAAATCACCTGGGGCGCATACGCGCCCACCCGCGCCAACTCTTCGCGATGAGAGCTGAAAAAGGCAAATTCGTGGCCCATCGGCTTCAGGAAGTTTTGCCAAAAGGACACCACCAGGGACGAATCCTCAATGACTGCTATTTTCATTTTGGTCAACCAGAGATTATTTTGGGTTACACCGCAATTGTTTTCTTTCCGATAGCTTTAGTAAGCGTCGTTGCACTGATCCTGTTTATCGGCCGTTTGAAGGGAAAGCTTTAGAAAGATAATGGCGAATCTGACCGACAAATCGACGGAGGGATTTCTCAATGCAATATCCAAAAATTATCCGCCCGAGCGTCATTGCGCATCGAAGCGCAGGCGCGCGGATCGCCAGTCCATGCCGGTAAGGTAGGTGAACATATTTTCGCCGTGACGGAAACGATAGACGCGGCGCATGACGCAATATACATCGAGTGTGGGTTTGTCGCCGCGTTCGATTTTCTGGTGTTCCTTAAAATTCGGATCGAATTCCTCGTCGGCGGCGAACCAATGGTAAGTCAGCTCTTCCAAATCAAGATCGGGCTCGATCCATATCGTCGCCTCATCGCTGCGCAGGTTGTATTGCCCGTCGTCGGCAGGCACAACGACGGCGCCGCGATCGTCGAGCACGGTCATCTTTTCGATGTACGGATTGACGTACCGTTTTTGTTCGCGATCGGCGACGACGAACAATTTGAAGGCCGTCAGCGGATCGTCTTGCGGATCGCCGCCCTTGAACGCCGCCGCGGCGACCGTCAGCAGCGAACCGTCGCGTTCGAGCGGTCCGAATTGCGCGGTCAGTTCGTCCCACGCCGGGACGGTCCAGACGAAGGGATCGTCGGGGCCGGTTTGCAGGTAGGCGACGACGCCCGCGTCGGTTTCGCCTTCCTCGCGCAATTGGTTGCCGGCGACGACGGCCCAGGCGACCGGCCCTTCATACAACGAGCCGTCCTTGTTGACAACCAGCGCGGTGAAGGTCACCTCGTCGCCCGGCGCGGCTTCCAGCGGCTCGACGCGAATGCCCAGAAAGCGCTGCGTTTTGATCACCGCGGGCGGATCGAACTCGATATCGCAGGCCGGCAGCGCCGCTGCCAGCAGCAACGCGAGCAGGATCATCCACCATCGCCGGTTCATCGTCGTTAAAACCTCGCCTGCAAACCGAGCGACGGGAAGAAGGTCGGGAAGACCACCTTCTCGCGCTCGGTGTAATCGTGATTGTACCAATAGCCGAACGGATACCGATAGAAATAGGCGTTTTGCACATCGAGGTACGCAGCGAGCGTCCAGCGGTTGAAGACCCACGCCTTGTCGATGCGCACGTCGAGCTGATGAAAATCGGGCAGCCGCTTGTCGTTGGTTTCGTCCGAATACAGCGGCAAATAGGTGTCGGTGTCCGCATCGTAGATGCGTCCGACGATCTCGGTGTACGGCAAGCCGGTCGAATACTGCCAGCGCCCGCCGATGCGCCAGTCGCGGTTTTCGCCGAGTTTGTAGCTGGCTACGACGATGAAGTTGTGCGGCTGATCCTGATCGAACAAGCGCCAATCCTCGCCCGGCCGGTCCTTGCGTTTGGACACCGAGTAGGTGTAGCTGACCCAGCCGAAGAAGCGGTCGCTCAACTGCTTGCGCGCCAGCAATTCGCCGCCGTACACATAACCGATGCCCGTGTTCTCGTACGGCTCGTCACTGTCGGCGCCGGTCGAGGCGACGAGGTTGTCCAACTGCTTGTAGTAGCCCTGCACATCCAACGAATAGCCCTGCCCAAAGTCGTACTCGACGCCCCCCGCGTAGTTGTAGGCCGTTTCGCTTTCCAGGTCGGGGTTGCCGTAGTCCTCGAGGATCTCGTCGAAGCTGGGGAACTGATGATACACGCCGACGTTCGTTTTGATCGTCGTGCGCGGCGCGGGATAAAAGCGCATGGTCAGACGCGGATCGACGTGCGCGAGCCGCGTGTAGTCGAGGTAATCGACGCGCACACCGGGAATGAGCGTGGCCCATTGTCCCAGGTCGATCATCTCCTCGGCGAAGGCGTCGCCCATGTACGTGTCGATCTGCAGGTCGGTCTCATAGGAATCGGAGGTGAGCAGGTCGCCCGCGCCGGTGTCGCCCTCTTTCGGCGAGCGGATGATGTTGGATTTGAGCCGCATCGAGGCCACACCGCCGTCCAACCCCAGGCGCAGGCGGTTCCAATCGGCGAGGCGCCAGGACAATTCTTCGCGCAGCGCGACCGTCGGCCCGGTCAGCTCGACGTAGAACTCGTCGCCAAGGTTCACGTCGGTCAGGTTAGATCGGAAGAGCACACGTCTGAACTCCAGTCACCGAATACGATC
>CALBTQ010000854.1 GCA_937967875.1 uncultured Pseudomonadota bacterium | reverse complement strand
CATACGAGAGCGTATTCGGTGACGGGAGTTCAGACGTGTGCTCTTCCGATCTGTCGTGGCGCGATTGAAATCAAGTTCCTTTACCCGGATTGCCGTCGGATGTAAAGCTTCACGCTGGTTGCCAGCGACGTTCTATGGGCATAAAGTCAGGCAACGAAAGGGAATACATCATGCTTGATCGTCGTCAGTTTATCGTGGGAGCCGGGGCCGCGCTCGTCAGCGCAGGAGCCGGTTGCGCCGACACGTGCAACGCCCGGTCGATCGCCCCGGTGAAGATGCGCAGCAACGATCCGCAATCGGCGCTGGTGCTCTGGTACGGCCAGACCGGCCACACGCAGCGTCTGGGGCGCTTGCTGGGCAAGACCTTTGAAACGGAAGGGTTGCAAACAACCGTCGCGCCGTTGCGCGATTTCGACCTGAGCGCCGCCGCTAGTTTCGATTTGGTGGTGATCGGTTCGCCGGTGCATTACATGGATGTGCCGCCCAATGTCGTCGATCGGCTGACCAAACTGCCGTCGCTGGAACGGGCGCCGGTCGCCGCGTGGGTGACCTACGGCAACAAAGGCTCCAATCCGATCAACACCGGCTGGAATCTGGTGGAACTGCTGACCGCCAAAGGCGGTGTGCCGGTGGGCATGAGCGCGTTCAGCAACATGAACACCTTCGCCCCGGTGCTGACCGGCTCGGGCGCGAAACGCACGTTGCGCTTCAAACATCTGCCCGATGCGGAGACCTACGAGCGCTGCCGGCAATTCGCCCACGAGATGCTGAAGCGCGTGCGCGCCAATCAGGTCACGGCGATCGATCACGAGTTCGATTTTTCCGGGATGCTCACGGCCTTTAAACCGATGTGGTGGTCGAAGAAACTGATCGGCGAACACCACGTCGATCACGATGTGTGCGTCAAGTGCGGCGCCTGCGCCGCAACGTGCCCGGTGGGGGCGATCGATCCGGCGGAACTGCTGATCGATCGCGAACGGTGCATTCTCTGTTGCGGGTGCATCAACAATTGTCCGGCCGAGGCGGTGCGCATGACCTTCATGGGCGACACGGTCATCGGCTGGCCGACCTTCTGCCGCGATCACCATATAAAGGTCGTCGAACCGCCGGAATTGAGCTGAGCGACAATAATAATTTTCGTTAAATTCAGTCGCATTACCGCAAGAGAACCTTGACGCCCTCAAGGGTTGGCCCTACCATCGAACAATAAATCCGCGTCAATGAACCAGAGCCGCAATCAGGAGGCAGAGCATGCACGCAGGCCGGTCTATCCTTCTGTTGGTTTTTGTGTTGCTGATGTGCACGCCGCTTTTCTTTTGCGACACTTCTTCCACAGTCGACGCCCCCGGCGATGACGATGACGACACCGCCGCGCCCGACGATGACGACGACGGTCCGCCCGACACCACGCCGCCCGACGCGCCGGAGGTGAACGATCCGACCAGCCCCACGGGATTGTCGTATCAGAGCATTCACGGCTTCGCCGAAGCCGGATCGTTGATCTACGTGACCGGCGGGTTGGCCGACGCCGAAACACAGACGAACGCCGACGGCGAATTTTGCGTGAAGGTCGCGTTGCAGCCCGAAGTTGTCAACACGTTGCAGTTCGTCGCCGAAGACGCCGCGGGCAATCGCAGCGAGAGCTCCTCGGTGACCATCGAACAACACACCGACAATTATTCGTTGGGTTCCACGGTCGAGGTCAGCAGCACCAGTTCGACCAAACCGAACAACACCGCCGACAAAGCGATCGACGGCAACTACCTCACCTGGTGGGAAAACACGACCAACCCGATCAACGAGGGCGCCGATTTCAAGCCGCAGTGGATCGGCGTGAAGATGCAGCAAGAATACTGGATCAACCGCATCGAGATCCACTGGGGCCGCGACGCCCTGTCCGGCGATTACGAATACGGCACCAAGTTCGACGTTTATCTGAACACCAACGACAACGTAGCCAAGATGCCCCACGAACTGGGCGTCGAGGATCCGGCCGATTACGGTTACGTGTTGCTGGAAACCGTCGAGCAGAACGCGGACCTGGATATCCAGAACAACAGCATCGATCTGGAAGAGGCGCCGGTGGAAGGTCGTTGGGTATTTTTATTCCTGCATGAAAGCAATAGGCCGAACGCGGTATTCGCCGGCAAGTACAGTTTCGAGGTTGCCGAGTTGGAAGCCTACGGTTTCAAGATTCCCGACGAACCTTGCGAGTGAGCCGGAAAAGGGGACTGGCGTGAAGAAGCTAATCATCGTTCTTGCTTTGTTGACGATAGTGGGCGGTTCGGTCGCCTGGGCGATCGACGTGCAGAATTTTCAGCCGGCGATCGGCGTGGACAACCTGGTGACGTTGTATTCTTCCAACGTGCCGGCCTTCGGACAATTCGGCTTTGCGACCACGGCCAACTTCGCCCAGGATCCCTTTACCATCGAGTTCGCCGGCGACGACGAGGAATTCAAGATCGTCGAGCAGATGCTCACCGCCGAATTGCGCGGCGCGATCGGCTTGTTCAATTTCGCCGAATTCGGTTTCGCCGGCAGCTACAACTCGGTTTCCGGCAAGGATATGGACCTCGACGCGGGCCTGGATTTTCCCGACACCGGCGATGAAAGCGGCGCCGGCCTGGGCGATCTGCGCGCGGCGATGAAGTTCCGCTTGCTGCAAAACCGGCCCGGCTCGATCGGCATCGCTTTGATCGGCCTGGGTGAATTTCCCAGCGGCGATCCGGATCATTATTTCGGCACGGAAGCGACCAACGCGGGCGTGCGCCTGGCGGTGGACAAACGGTTCGAGCGCGTGAACATCGTGGTCAACGGCGGTTATCTGTATATGGGTAACCGGGGCGACGACGAGAGCGGCTTCGATCCGTCCGGCCGGGCGGAGGTCGGCGCGGGCGTAAGCATCATGGCGCACAAACACCTGGATATCCTGGCCGAGATTTACGGGCGCACGGTCGATTATCAAGTGGAAAACATGGATGCGGAGTTTCCCGCCGAGGCGCTGCTGGCGGTCCGCGCCTTCGCCGGGCCGGTGAATTTCACCGCCGGCGGCGGCATGGGCATCAACGCGGGCATCGGCAATCCAGTGTATCGCGGCTTTGTGGGCATCGGCGTTGTCTGGCCGGAACTGGAACGCGAACCGGCGGCCGTTTCGGCCATGGCCGGAGCCGACAGCCGCACCGACGACTCCGACCGCGACGGTCTGACCAACTACGACGAAACGCATCTGTTTAAAACCGACCCGGCCAATCCGGACAGCGACGGCGACGGACTATCCGACGGCATCGAGGTCAAACAATACGGCACCGATCCCACGCTGGCCGACAGCGACGGCGACGGCTTGTCGGACGCGGCCGAAGTGCGCCTGTACGGCACCAATCCACGCCAGGTCGACACCGACGGCGACACGCTTTCCGACGCGCAGGAAGTCGGCGAATTGCGCACCAATCCGCTGAGCGCCGACAGCGACGAGGATCAGGTGCCCGACAACCTGGACGGCGCGCCGTTGGAACCGGAAACCTTCAACGGATACCTCGACGACGACGGCGTGCCCGAGGTGGTGCTGGCGCGCAAGCCGAGCGGCGTGATGATGTTCGAGGGGCAATTCGTGCTGCCGGCGGCGCTGACCTTCGACGGTCCGCGCGGCTCGAATTTGTCCGATTACGACAAGACGATGCTCGCCGATCAGATCGGAAGAGCACACGTCTGAACTCCAGTCACCGAATACGA
>CALBTQ010000853.1 GCA_937967875.1 uncultured Pseudomonadota bacterium | reverse complement strand
GACCACCGAGATCTACACTCTTTCCCTACACGACGCTCTTCCGATCTCGCTCTGGGATAGGATTTCGTCGGCAATTTTCGAGAGCAGGTCGATCCGGGTCGGCGTCATGCGAATGCCGCTGACTTCATTTTTTTGATTTTCGATCTGTTGGCGGATCGAGGCGATTTCGTTTTCGGATTTTTTATTTTTTTTCTCGACGGGAAACACGGCGGCCATATGCAACATGTACCTGGGAATTTTACTTTTCAAATCCTTCGTGTCGATAGAACCCATAAAGATAACTTCAGCGCTGTCGCCGAAAATCGGATGAGGCGTTTTTTTGTTCTTGTTGGGCGAGAAGTTGATGGATCCGGAGCTTTGCTGGTTGGCGTTGATCAATTCGGACAGTTTGCCCGATAGCTGGGGATCGCAATTGAACATTTCGCCGGATGTGAGGGGAAATCGTTGTGGGAAACCGAAATAGTACCAATTCGGCGATTCGTAGCACACTAGGGCGCAACGATGGATATAATCGGGATCGTGGCTGACCTCCAGAATGCGACAGATGGAAAAGAAGCGATCGCACAGACCGGCAAACTTTAACATCTGACTGTTGAGCATTGGATCGATGTGGAACGGAGGACGAAACCAATGATGATCTTCTTGAATCGTCATCTTCATTGACCTCGTTAATTTGGGAAGAAAACCTAGTGTCAGTCTATCACACGGCGACGTAAAAAGGACAATTTTAATCCCTAAAATTATTGATGAACAAAAGTGCGAACAGAGTGCGAAATCCGGCCGAACAGCATGTACGGAATGAAATTTCTCCGCCGCCCGCATTTTTCCGGTTGCGTTCCTCAGGCAGTGAGACTATACAAAGTTGAATACTGAAGCCGGGAACGGCTCGGATTCGAATGTTTCGGTTTCGCGCAGCGGGGAAAAGGCGATTTCAGTTGACAACGTTTTTTCGCCGCTTAGGATTTTGACGGGCGGGGATTTTTCCGGTGGCGACCGGTTCACGGCGCGACACCCCGCCACGTGTTTTCCAAAATTGTTGGGCGACTGGTTATTCCAGTTCGACAGGCGACATGCTCAGGTCTGACGAAAAAGGGTTTTCGCCGCGGGCGGACCGGTTCTTTTTCGCGAAGGCGGAGCGCATTTTCGTAAAGGAGATGAGGATGAAGCGAGTTCACAATTTCTACCCCGGTCCCGGCGCCCTGCCGTTGGAGGCGATCGAGTACGCGCAGCAGGAACTGGTCGATTTTCAGGGCACCGGCATGTCCTTGCTGGAAATGTCCCACCGCTCGACGGCGTATCAGGAAGTGCACGACGAGGCCTACGCGTTGCTGCGCGAGCTGATGGAGCTGCCGGAAAATTATCACATCATGTTCCTGCAGGGCGGCGCCAGTCTGCAGTTCGCCATGCTGCCGATGAACCTGCTGGCCGGCGGCAAGGTCGCCGACTACATCGACACCGGCGTATGGTCGACCCGCGCGATCACCGAGGCGAAGATCGTGGGTAAGGCCAATGTGATCGCTTCGTCCAAGGACGACAACTACAACCATGTGCCCAAGGACCTACCGTTCACGCCCGGCGCGGCCTACGTGCACCTGACCAGCAACAACACGATCATGGGCACGCAGTGGTTCAAGTACCCGGACACGGGCGACGTGCCGCTGATCGGCGACATGTCCTCGGACATTCTAGATCGGAAGAGCACACGTCTGAACTCCAGTCACCGAATACGATC
>CALBTQ010000852.1 GCA_937967875.1 uncultured Pseudomonadota bacterium | reverse complement strand
ACCACCGAGATCTACACTCTTTCCCTACACGACGCTCTTCCGATCTTCCGCGGGCATCAACGGCGTGATGGTCACCGCCTATCGCGATTTCGATTGCAACGGCGTGGTTGATGCCGACGATGTCGTGTTCGACTACGACTTCACCGACTACGGTCCTGACGGCAATCCCGGCTACTATTACATTCCGGCGTTCGGTTCCGAGGCCATCTCGATTTGCTACGTCGTGCAGATCGACGCGAAGTACTCGCCGCAGGACCTGTGCCTCAATACGGCTGAGCAGATCGCTTTCCCGCTTTATTGCGAAGACAAGTGGGACGTCGACTTCGGTTATACCGATGAGTGCGGCGGCGATGACGATGACGACGACGATACCGGCGACGATGACGACGATGTCGGCCGCGACTGCACGCTGACTCCCGGTTACTGGAAAACGCACTCCTCCTATGGCCCGGCGCCCTACGATGCCACCTGGGCAGAACTGCCCGACGGCGCCGACACCGAATTCTTCCTCAGCGGCGACAGCTACTACGATGTGCTGTGGACCGCGCCGCGCGGCAACGCCTATTACATTCTCGCGCATGCCTACATCGCTTCCGAACTGAACCTGTTGCAGGGCGCGTCGGCTCCCGACGAAGTGATCGACGCTTATGGCGAAGCCGCCGCTTTCTTGCTGTCCTACACGCCGGCTCAGATTAAAAACGTCAACCGGTCGGTGCGCCAGGCGATCGTTGAAGTAGCCCGCATTCTCGACGAATACAACAACGGTGAAATCGGCCCCGGCCACTGCGCCGATGCCGCTGACGAATAAGAAGGGATAAGGGGAACGGCGGAGCCTGATCCGCCGGGGGAAAAGCAAAGGCCGCCTGCGAGATGAATTCGCGGAGCGGCCTTTCTCTTTTTATCCGTAGGGCGCAGGTCAATAGCGAAGGGCTTTCCTGTCCGATGAAGTCACGCATCCAGCGGAACGAAGTCGGAAGCCTTGGTACAAGATTCAGCAAATTCAAGCAAATCCCAAAGGGGGGGAAGATTCCTCCGCCCCTCCGGGGCTTGTCGATTTTGGGTGAGCCGTAATTTCCAGGGCTTCGCCCTTCGCTACTGACCTTCGCCCCTGCGGGGCTCCGGGCGGGTAATTCGGAAGTCAGGAAGGCAAACCCGGACTCCCTTCTCCCGGTGGGAGAAGGGGCGGGGATGAGGGCTCGTTCGCCCGCGAAAATCACGGGACACGTAACAAGTGCATGTCCCGGATTTTTCGCGAGCCGTGTTCCGGGATGAAAAAGCCCTCACCCCGGGCTACGCCCGACTCTCCCAGAGGGCGAGGGTAAGAAAAAATCGGGGACTCGATTCCTTCGTGTCCCCGCATTTTTAAAAAATAGGCAGCCCGGTCTCCCTTCTCCCGGTGGGAGAAGGGGCGGGTATGAGGGCGAACCTTGCGTTTTCCCGGGCTGTCGCTCTTCGCACCTGCCCGTCCGCTACTGGGGTTTGTCAATTTCGGGTGTCCCAATTCGGCAGTTAAAAAAGACCGTTCTCCACTTTGACGATCGTCGTGGCCTTGCTGTTGAAACTGATTTTCTTGTTCACCAACGGCTCGCAAACCCACGTGTGATAGGTGTCCGGTTCCATATCGGTGAACTGCAGCGGCAAATACACGGTGAATGTGGCGACAATGTTGATTACGTAATCGAACAGGGTCCAGACATCGAAGGACGAGCCCGGTTCGCAATCTCCGAGTTGCTGACAGGCGGCAATATTTGCGTAGAGATACCAGAACAAGCAGTCGTAATTGACCGCGTAGTCGTACCACCAATCCCCATTATTTTTCAATTCGATGGGCAATCCCATTGCATTGTCTCTCACCCTCAGACCACCGCCGTTAACAGCCAGTTCACCTTCGGTCATGAGGAAATCGCCGTATAACTTGAGGTAAGAATAATCAAGCTCGTTTGAAAAGGCCATCTTGAAAGGCAGGTTTTGCCCAGCTGCATTGGGGGAAAGAGTGTTGGTGGACATCTGCTCGGACAGGCTGAGCGTATCCTCGCTTTCGTCGTGGCGCCGGGTGTTTTCCACGCCCGAGCCGAGCGTCACTTCCACATAACAGGGTTTGTCCAGCTTGACGATGTCGACGAATTCGGCGAGTCCGGTCGATGTTTCGAAATCCAGATCCAGCGACATTTCTCCGTTGACCGTCATTGCGAAATAGCCGTTCTCGTCGGTGACGGCGCTCGACGCGTTGGTCTTCTCGGGCGAGGCCACGTTGCTGAACATATAGACCTGTGCGGCGGCTTGCGGATTGCCGTTCATGTCGAAAACGCGACCGGACAGGAACGCATTGTCCAAACCGTCGGTCCGTTGCAGCGTTACGTTTTTCTCGCCGCCGGTCGTTACGAAAACCGGTCCGTAGTAGCTGGTCGTATAATCGTCGGTTTCGAAACCGATATCGTAAACGCCGTCGGGAACGGCAAGGACGTAATGTCCGTCGTCGTCGGTAACGCTCTCGTACTCCTTGTTGGTCGTGCGTTCCATCGCCATGACGCGCACGTCGCTGAGTGTAGTGCCGTCGGAGCCGCGGACGATTCCCGTAATGCCGTTCGATGAAGCGCCATCGTCATTGCCGCCGTCATTGTCGCAACCGATGATGAAAGAAAGGGAAAGGATGATGAAGATTATTGCGAAAATATTGGCGTGTTTCATTGGCTGACTGCTCCTTATAGTGTAATTTCTTGGCTTTTCATCGGTATTCCGTCCATGTTTCGCAAGCCATTTCTTGATAAACGGCGTTGAAACGAGGATTCTAAAAACATGTTTGGATTATGGGCATTTTTTTGTTAAGTTACGCCGGTCAACAAAGGGAGATACGAAATGAAATTTAAGACTTTTTACCTCGTGCTGTTCATCATGTTGCTCTGTGTGCCGGCAATTTCCCTTTGCTCTTGCGGCGACGATGACGATGACAACGACGACAACGACGATCAAACGCCGGTCGACGACGACGCCGCCGACGATGACGCGACCGACGATGACGCAACCGATGACGATACGCTCGATGACGATACGCTCGATGACGATACGCTCGACGACGACACGATCGACGACGACACCGTCGAGCCCGATCCCTACGACGGCATGGTGCCCGCCGGCAAGATGCTGAGCGAAATGCTGGGCGTGTCTAGCCACATGAGCCGCGGCACCGCCTACAGTTGGAAGCGCGAGTTCGAAATCTCCAAACTGGTCGAAGCCGACATGACGATGGTTCGCACCGATTTTCACTGGTCGAACATCGAACCTGAAGACGACGTCTGGAACTTCGACGGTCTGGACACCATGACCAATCTCTGCCGTGACGCCGGTCTGGAAGTCACCGCGATTTTCCTCAACAGCCCCGATTGGGCGACGCCCAGCGGTCTTAATGACGACATCGACCCGGATCAATACTACGACTACACCGGCCACACGGCCGCGCACTTCGCCGACCGCATCGACAACTACGAGGTGTGGAACGAGCAGAACACCAGTCGTTTCTGGAAACCCGAACCCAATCCCGCCAAGTACGGCGACATCCTCAAGGCCGCCTACGAGGCCGTGCACGACAACGACCCCACCGCCACGGTAATCTTCGGCGGTCTCTCGGGCTTCGAAATGAAGCTCTTCCATGAAATGGGCATCTGGAATTTCCTCTATCGCGTCTGGGAGGAACACGAGGATATCTGCAATTATATGGACGCCATGTCCATTCATCCTTATTCGTTCCTGCAGCAGCCATGTCCCGAGTTCGATCTCGACCTGGGCATCTATCATTACCCGAGTATGCAGATCATGGTCGAGCAGGTACGCGACATCCTCACCATCATGGGCTGCCCGGAAAAGGAAATTCAGTTCACTGAAGTGGGTTGGCCCAGCCTGCTGATCAACGACGATCGTCAGGCCGCGTACCTCGCGCGCAGTTTGCAATTCGCCATGGCTGCGGGCATTGCCTATTATGACTGGTACACCTTCTGGGACGGCAGCGGGGCCGCGTCGTTGCCGACGGAAGATTATTTCGGCCTGTTCACCTATCCGGGCGACACGGAGGAAACCGAGCCCAAACCGTCGTACCTGGCGCTTACTGGCG
>CALBTQ010000851.1 GCA_937967875.1 uncultured Pseudomonadota bacterium | reverse complement strand
CCACCGAGATCTACACTCTTTCCCTACACGACGCTCTTCCGATCTATCGGAAACGCTTTAAAGCAACTTGCGCTTGCCCGATCATCCCGCTAAAGTTCAGGCGTTTTACCGCAAAGGGAAAAGTGCATGCCGGCCAACACCTATCTGGCTTTCGATTTCGGCGCGGAAAGCGGGCGCGCGCTGGTGGGATCGCTGGCGGACGACCGTCTGGAGATCCGCGAGCTGCATCGCTTCGCCAACGGCATGCTCACCGTGCACGGACATCAATACTGGAATCTGTTCCGCTTGTTCGAGCAGGTGATTGAGGCGTTGCGCCGTTGTGCCGCCGAAGGCATAACGCCGGCGAGCATCGGGGTGGACACCTGGGGCGTCGATTTCGGCTTGCTGGCCGCCGACGGCTCGTTGTTGGGCCTGCCGGCGGCTTATCGCGACCGGCGCACCGAGGGGGCGATGGATTCGTTCTTCGCCAAGATGCCGCGCGAGGAAGTGTACCGCCGCACGGGCATTCAGTTCCTGCAGTTCAACAGCCTCTTTCAGTTGGAGTCGATGGTGCGCGACGGCGCGCCGCAGTTGGGTGTGGCGAGCGACCTGCTGTTCATTCCCGATCTGTTCCACTACCTGCTGACCGGCGAGAAGAAAAGCGAGTTCACCTTCGCCACGACCACGCAGTTGTTCAATCCGCGTACGATGTTTTGGGACGAGCAGATCCTCGGCGCGTTGCCGGTCGAGCGGTCGTTATTCGCCGAGGTCGTGCAGCCCGGCGAGATGATCGGCATGCTGACCGACGAGCTGTGCCGCGCCACCGGCTTGCCGTCGATCCCGGTCGTTGCCGTGGCCACGCACGACACCGGATCGGCCGTCGCCGCCGTGCCCGCCACGGGCGACGGGTGGGCTTACCTGAGTTCGGGCACGTGGTCGCTGATGGGCATCGAATCGCCCGAGCCGATCATTTCGGAGCGGGCGCTGGCGTACAACCTGACCAACGAAGGCGGCGTGAACCGCACGTTCCGTGTGCTCAAGAACATCATGGGCCTGTGGCTGGTGCAGCAATGCCGACGGGTCTGGAACGAATTTTCCTACGCGCAGTTGACTGAAATGGCCGGCGAGGCCGAGCCGTTCGGTTCGCTGGTCGACCCGGACGATCCGTCGTTTCTCAACCCGCCCGACATGCCCGCGGCGGTGCGCGAGTATTGCCGCCGCACCGGACAGCGTGAACCGGGCGATCCCGGCGCGACGATCCGTTGTCTGCTGGAAAGCCTGGCGCTCAAGTATCGTCACGTACTCAAGCAACTGCGCGCGGTGGCGCCCGGGCCGATCGAGCGGCTGCACGTCATCGGCGGCGGCACGCAAAACGAAATGCTGTGCCGATTGACCGCCGACGCCTGCGGCATTCCGGTGGAGGCGGGGCCGATCGAAGCGACGGCCATCGGCAATTTGCTGGTGCAGGCGATGGCCGCCGGGCAGGTGGAGTCGCTGGCGCACCTGCGGCGGATCGTGCGCAATTCGTTCCCGGTGGTTCGCTACGAGCCGCGCGACGAGGCCGGGTGGAACGAAGCGCGGCGACGTTTTCAGGAACTCAATCCCATCTGAGCAAGGAGAGCGGGATGGCGACTCAGGCGTTGGACAAAGCATTTCAACTGGCGAGCGAACGGTACGGCGAGCTCGGGGTGGACGTCGAGGGAGCGCTCACCGCGCTGAGCGCGATCGCACTTTCGTTGCACTGCTGGCAGGCCGACGACGTCGGCGGCTTCGAGACGAGCGAGGGCGAACTGGGCGGCGGGCTGGCGGTGACCGGCAATTATCCGGGCAAAGCGCGCACGGTCGAGGAACTGCGCGCCGACCTGACCATGGCGCTGTCGTTGATCCCCGGCCGGCACCGCGTGAATCTCCATGCGATCTACGGTGAGTTCGGCGGAAAGAAAGTCGATCGCGACGCCATCGGTCCCGAGCACTTCGCCGGGTGGATCGACTGGGCGCGCGGGCAGGGCGTGGGTCTGGATTTCAACGCGACGTGTTTTTCGCATCCGCTGGCCGCCGACGGTTTCACGCTGAGCCATCGCGACGCGGGCGTGCGCGCGTTCTGGATCGAGCATGTCAAACGCTGCCGCGAAATCGGCGCGGCGATGGGCCGCGAACTGGGCACGCCGGCGGTGCACAATCTGTGGATCCCCGACGGCGCGAAGGACGAGACGCTCGACCGTCTGGCGCATCGGCAGTGGCTGATGGGCAGCCTGGCGGCGATCTACGCCGAGGACCATGCCGGCGAACACCTGAAAGACAGCGTGGAAAGCAAGCTGTTTGGCATCGGCTCGGAAGCGTTCGTGGTCGGCTCCTTCGAGTTTTATCTCGCGTGGGCGCTGGCCAACAAGAAAATGATCTGCCTGGACATGGGCCATTTTCACCCGACCGAATCGGTGGCCGACAAGGTCGGCGCACTGCTGCTTTTCTTCCCCGAATTGCTTTTCCACGTCAGCCGCGGACTGCGGTGGGACAGCGACCACGTGGTGACCTTCAACGACGAACTGCGCGCGCTGATGCTCGAGATCGTCCGCGCCCGCGCCTTAAGCCGCGCGCACCTGGCGCTCGATTATTTCGACGCGTCGCTCAATCGCGTCGGCGCCTATGTGATCGGCGCGCGTTCGACTATGAAAGCGCTGTTGTACGCGCTGCTGGAGCCGACCGCGAAACTGCGCGAGTTCGAAGCGGACGGCGACAACTTCAGCCGTCTGGCATTGCTGGAGGAAATGAAGACGCTACCCTTCGGCGCGGTGTGGGATATGCATTGCGCGCGTGCCGGCGTTCCTCCCGCCGAGAAGTGGCTGGCGGACGTTCAGCTCTACGAATGCCGCGTGTTGCAGGATCGCTAACCTTCAATCGAGGTGAAACACCTCTTCCAACTCGACCATGCTTTTGTCGGGCGAGCCGGCGTCGAGCGCCTCGAAGTACGGCGCCATGAACTTCTGCCAGCGATCGTTGATCGGTTCGCCGTCCATGTCGTCGAGCGCGGCCTGAAAACTGTCGGGTGTTTCGAAGTAGCCGAACAACAGACCGTCGTCGCGCATGAACAGCGAATAATTGCGCCAGCCATGACGGCGCAGGGCGTCGAGCATTTCCGGCCAGACCTTGGTGTGATGTTCTTTGTATTCGGCGAGTTTCTCGGGTTTGACCTTCAAAATGAAGCCCACGCGTTTCATGGCGTCCTCCAAGAAAAACGCGAGCCGCGCCCGGCGACGCGGCCCGCATCCTGAGTTGACGAGTTACCGCTCCAGGACGATCGACATGCCCTGACCGCCGCCGATGCACAGCGACGCGAGGCCCAGGTTCTTGTCGGCTTTGGCCATCTGCATGGCCAGCGAGTAGGTGATGCGCGCGCCGGTGCAGCCGATTGGGTGACCGATGGAAATTCCCGAACCGTTGAGGTTCGTGTTGTCCAGGCTCAGGTTCAGTTCGCGCAGGCAGGCGATGGCCTGGCTGGCGAAGGCCTCGTTGAGTTCGATCAGGTCGAAGTTGTCGACGGTCAGACCGAGCTTGGCCATGACCTTGCGCGTGGCCGGAATCGGACCGAGGCCCATGTACGCCGGATCCAGACCGCCGGCGGCGAAGCCTTTGATTTTCGCCAGCACCGGCAGGCCCAGGTCCTTGGCTTTCTCCGCGCTCATCAACAGCACCGCCGCCGCGCCGTCGTTGATGCCCGAGGCGTTGCCCGCGGTGACCGTGCCGTCCTTTTTAAAGGCGGCGCGCAGTTTGGCCATTTTTTCCATCGAGGTGTCCATCGGGCGCTCGTCGATTTCGAAGACCGTCGGATCGCCCTTTTTCGCCGGAATGACCACCGGCACGATCTCGTCCTTGACGCGGCCTTCGGCGATGGCTTCGCGCGCGCGCTTATGGCTCATGACGCCCAGTTCGTCCTGCTCGGCGCGGGTAATGCCGTATTTTTCGGCGATGTTTTCCGCCGTAATGCCCATGTGGTAGCCGTAGAAAATTTCGTAGAGGCCGTCGAAGACCATCAGGTCGGTGATCTCCGCCGCGGGCATGGCCATGCGATAGCCCCAGCGCGCGTTGGGCAGACCGAAGGGCACGATGCTCATGTTTTCCATGCCGCCGGCGACGATCGCCTCGGCGTCGCCGATCGCGATGGCTTGCGCACCCAGGGCGATGGCCTTCATGCCCGAAGCGCACACCTTATTGACGCCGATGGCGTTGGTTTCTTCCGGCAGGCCCGCGCGCAGGCACGACTGGCGGGCCGGATTCTGGCCCTGACCGGCCTGCAGCACGTTGCCCATGATCACTTCGTCGACGTAGAGCGGCGCAGCCGCGTCGTCGTAATCGTAGTATTTCTGCTGGTGCGCGGTTTTGTCGAAATCGCCGAAGATGTCGGGCCGGCAGGCTTTGAGCTCCGGCGAAAGGATCGGGCGCACCCCGGCGCGTTTCAGCGTTTCCTTGATGACCAGCGCGCCCAGATCCACGACCGGTACGCCCTGCAACGATCCACCGAAGGCGCCCACCGCGGTGCGCGCGCCGCTGACGATGACCACTTCTCTCATATCGATAACTCCATCTCTAAGGATTGATTGAACGATGCGCGACGGATCCGAAAAACGGATTCGCAATCGACCGCTTCCCATCTTCGAACCAACACGTTATACAACATTTATCAGAGGATTTCACGAGCGTTTGGGAGTAATTTTCATGCCGCGGTTTTGCCGGTCCTTCAGGAGCGCGCTCTTGAGCGGCGCACTGGCGCTGATTTTGGTTATGTGCGTCATCGCGGCGGGGAGCGAACAGACGATGCAGAAGAAAATTGAAAAATTGTCGATCACGATTTTATACGACAACAATCCCGGCCAAGCGGGCCTGGCGACCGATTGGGGCTTTTCCTGCCTGATTCGCGCCGACGAGCACGCGCTGTTGTTCGACACGGGGGGCGACGGGAAATTGCTGCTGGCCAACATGAAGAAATTGGGCATCGAGCCCGCGCAGGTGAAATCCGTGTTTCTTTCACATCATCACCGTGATCATATCGGCGGGCTGAACGAATTCCTGGCCCGGCAGGCCGACGTCGACGTTTTTTATCCGGCAACGATGGGCGATGATTTCACCGAGCGCATCCGCCGGGCCGGCGCGCGCCCGATGGTCGTCACCGCCTCGACGATGATCGCCCCGGGGCTGTACACCACCGGCGTGATGGGCGTGGAGATTCCCGAACAGGCCCTGGTGGCGGACACGCCGACCGGTTCGGTCGTGGTGGCCGGCTGCGCGCATCCGGGCATTGCGCTGATGGTGCAAAAGGCGCGGACGATCGTGCCCGGGCCGGTGCGCCTGACGCTCGGCGGATTCCATTTGTTTCGGATGAACGAAGCGCAGCAGCGGACAACGGCGGCAGCCTTGCAGGCGACCGGGGTGCAAAAAATCGCGCCTTGTCACTGCAGCGGCGACAAGGCGCGAGAAGTTTTCAAACTGGTTTTCGGCGACAACTATCTGGCCGTGGGCGTCGGTTCGCGCCTCGACCTGTAGCGCTATTTGCGACCGGCTTCCATGTCTTCGATGATCCCCGCCGCGCTGATGCCCGAGCTGATGACGGCCGACTGACCGCCGCCGGGGAAGGTCCACGCGCCGGCGAGAATCAGGTTTTCGATCGGCGTTTCCTGCGGCAACCGCTTGAGCGTGCTTTGCGCGACGTTGTGATCCCACCCGAGGATCGTGCCCTTCGGATTGAGCGAGAAAGCGTAGTTGGTCACCGGCGTGCCGACTTCCAATACCTCGATGTGCTGGCTCAAACCGGGCAGATACTCCTCCATCCGCTCGATGAACACCTGCGCGACTTCCTCTTTGAAGGCGACGTATTCTTCGTAGCTTTTGGTCCACTGCCAGTTGTCGGCATATTCGTAGGGCAGGTAGGTGGAAATGACGATCACGTTTTTACCTTCCGGGGCGGTGGTCGGATCGATCGCCGTGTAGTTGGCGGCGATCAGCGGCACGTTCTGCAAATCGCCCGCCTGCACGGCTGCGAAGATTTCGTCCCAATCCCAGGACGGATTGACCATGATTTCGTGCGAGCCTTCCACCAATTCGGTGTAATCGGTGTCCACGCCCATGAACACCTGCAGCGTGGCGACGCCGATGGACATCGAGTTCAACTCGGTGACATACTTTTCCGGCAGATATTCGGCGCCGACCATCTTGAGCAGCGTGTCGGGCGCGTTGGCGTTGGACACGACGTAGCGCGTGTTGAGGCACACGTCGTTTTCGGTCTGCACCTGCACGGCCTTGCCGTCCTCGATGACGATCTTGGTGGCCAGCGTGTTGAGCTTCAGATAGCCGCCGTGCTCGGTGAACACGTCGGTGATCGACTGCGTGATCGATTTCGAGCCGCCCTCGAAGTAGTAATAACCGTACTTATGATAACCATTCCACATGGCGATGAAGATCAGCGCCTGCAGTTCGTCGGGACCGCCGCCCAGGAAGGTGACCAACTGGTTGAACAGACCGATCAACTCCGGATCGGAAACGAACTGCTGCACGTATTCGAGCAGCGAGATGTTCATGTATTTGAGCAGGTTCAACGTGCCGGGCAGGTCGCCGAGCAGGATCAGCAGGTCGTCCATGTTGAAGTCGTCCATGATCCGCGTCACGGCGCTGAGCGTCACGTCGCAGGTGTCCAGATCGGCGAACAGCGCGTCGATGCCGGCGGCTTCGGCCGGGTACATTTCCTTCAACTGCGCCTTGTAGGCGTCGACATCCGC
>CALBTQ010000850.1 GCA_937967875.1 uncultured Pseudomonadota bacterium | reverse complement strand
CGACGACGACACCGGCGACGACGACACCGGCGACGACGATGACGACATCGTCTGGTCCGGCAACGAGACCGTGACCGTCTCCACGCCCGACGGCGACGTGAACGTCGACCTGAACGGCCTGGACGCCTTCATGTGGACCGACCCGGAAGACAGCACGGAAAAGATGGCCGTTCTGGTCAGTACGGTGGTCGACGCGGCCTTCGCCAAGGATTTCGATCCGGCCGATTACAAGTTCAATTTCGCGGCTTCCGACGGCTACAACATCCTGTCCAAAAAACTGGACGGCGACTATCGCACGCTGCCCTTCTACGATGACCTGGACATGGGCTGGTTCATCGAATACGAAGAGGAAGGCAAAGTCACCGACATCCAGATCATCTGGGACGAAACGCTGGGCTACGAAAACTTCATGGGCGCCAAGATGATGAACGGCGGCACGATCGAGATGGTCGAGAACATCCTGTTCGAAGACAGCGTGACCGTGACCGTCGCCTACGGCGCCAAAGGCAAAACGGCGGTCGACCTGCAGGGCCTGCCGGCCTTCTACGACGAAGACAACTCGGTGTACGCCGTGTATCTGCACTTCCTCGTATGGGAAGCGGCTCTTGAAGAGTTCGATCCGAAAAACAAGGAATACGAATTCAACTTCATCAGCAACGACGACGACGGCAACTGGTCGCTGGCCGACAACCTCGACCCGGCCGATCCGCTGCCCCTCTGGCTGGACTACGACTTTAACAAAGACATCCACAACGGCTGGATCGAGGACGCGGGCGACGACGGCTACCGCCTGTTCTGGAGCGAAGACTCCGCCTTCTCCGGCATGTACAAGGTGAAGCACATGGACGGCGGTTACATCGATTGCTACGACATCACGCCGGTCAAATAAAGAATATCGTCAGTAGACCCAGGCCGCCGATCCACCGGGTCGGCGGCCTTTTTTTTTATCCCCATCCGCTATATCCATATATCCGCATTTGTGCTATGCAAAAGCCATAATCCAAACAAGGGGAATGAGGATGGGCACCGAGAAAGCCAAATCGGCCGCGCCCAAATCGGCGGAAGAGGCCGTGATGGAAATCGTCTATCCGATGATGCGCAAATACCGCCGATTTACCGGCATTTGCGCAATCGTGTTGGTGATCCTAACCGGCGCCGGCTTCGTCCTTTCTTTGCTGATCGCCAAAGGACAGTTGGATAAATTGCAACAGGATATCAATAACATATCCACAACAACCAAAACCAATCTGTTGCAGATCATGCCCACCTGGAATAAGTATGTCATAAAGGAAGCCACCGACGAGGAACTGATTCTGACCACCGACACCTTCGAGAAAATGAAGGCCATGGAAAGCGGTTCCCAAAATAAAAGCGCCATCGACGCCTTGATCATCGCCCTCAACGAAGCGGCCGGGAAAAGGCTGGAAAAAGCCATCAGTACTTCCGTTTCCAATAAAGCCGGACACAAAGAAACCAAGGTCCCGCTCTCCGTGGTCGAGCTGTCGCTGAAAACCGATACGGCGACGGAACAAGTTCCAGTAGTGCCGGAAGCGCAACGGCTGAGTTTTGTCGTGCTCGAATCGTGGACGACCACTCCTTCACCGAGTCATTTTCAAGGTTCAACCTATGCGCTTCTGCGCCAATACGGGCTGTATCGCTATAACGCGTCGGACAACAAAGGCAACTTCATCAATGCCGTCACTGTGGGAAAAGGGATAAACGCCGAACAGACGGACCAATTGAAACAACGTCGCGATGCGGCGCGACAAATTCAACGCGACGCCTTCATCTGGACGCCGAAAAAAACCTGGACCGGCGGCGACGAACTGGTTGCGCCCCAGGGCGACGGGAATTGATCTTCCACCTCCGCACACGATCCGATTGCCGCTCATTGAGCATCCGGCAAGCACATGGACTGTCTACGCTTGCCGCGCCTTACTGCGTAATGGTGTTGAACAGCGCCGAAGCGGCCTGGAGTTCGTTGTCTTCCGACAGGTTCTTTTGCAGCATTTGGGCGTAATTGCCCGGGATGTGCGACATCACCAGTCGCCCGTTGAGCAACCGCATGTTGCGCGCCAGCTCCCACAGCAGTTGCCGGGGCTGCATCGCGCCGAAGGACGCGCCCAGTTCCTGAAAGTCGTCGCCCTTGATCTTCAGCTTCTGCCGCCCGTTGTAGGCCAGCATCACGTTTTCGATGTCGCGCCCCTGCATCTCGCGCGCGAACTGGAAGAACACGCGAAACAACCCGGGGTAGCCCGCCGGGGGGCCGACAAACCGCACGTCGAACACGATCGTATCCGTGTCGACGTACGAGTCGTAATAGACGCTCACACGCACGCCGGCGTTGCGTTCGTCCTGCTCGAGGATCTTGTTCACCGGCCGTTGCAGATTGAAATAGTTGAAACCGAAAACAAGGGCGCAGACCGACACGCTGACCAACACCAGCCAGGTGAAGGCGCGTTGCATGTTGCGGACGGTCATGTACTTCACGTGTGTCCTCCCCAAACACGGACAGCTTCACCGCCGGTCGATTGCTCGCCGCGACGAAGGTTATCCTCACACGTTACTCTGCCCAACCAAAACGAATTACACGTTCACAAGCGGTAAGTATACCACGACAGGCCCCAAACGCTCAATATCGGAATTTGTATCGGGCGACTGCCGCTCAGAAACGGGCCGCCACCTCATCCGCGCCGATGTCCCAGCCGGAGCCGGACGGGCGCGGGTCGCCGTCGAAATCATAGTCGGCCAGGTCGCCGTCGTACCAGGGCGCCGGGTCGATGCCCGCGTCGATGCACAGGCTGCCCGCCGTCAGGTGAAAGTCGTCGGCGCTCACCCACAACGGCTCGGCGCTGATGTTCCCCGACGCCTCGACGCACCCCTCGAATTCGCAGGCGTTGACTTCGGCGATGTCGTCGATGCACACGTCGTGATCCATCACCAGGCAATCGCCGTCCGGATCGTAGAAGTCGTTGTGGATCAACGTGGCCTTAAGATAGGAAAACTCTTCATAAAGCATACGGAGGCAAATCGAGTTGTCTTCGCCCATGCCGGCATCCAAAATATTGTTCAGCAGGAAAGCGGCATCGGAACTTTCCGCAGACTGGATCGCATCGGTGATTCCGGTCAAGCCGCCAAAAATGGAGTTGTTGACGATTTCGGTCTTGATCGATGACAGAATGATAATGCCGGAAGATCCATATAAGCCCTTGCCTCCGTCGATCATATTGTTGGCCACCACCAAATCACAGCCGGTAAACCGTAGACCTATAGTGTAGTATCCTTCTCCGCCGGTTATGGAATTATTAACAACCGTCGTGGACAATGCATTATCAACATAGATTGCGGTTGAATTATCCTGGCGATCACCGTTGATCAAGCCGCCGTCGATGTCGTTGGAATTAAATTCGGCTACGCTTTCGTGACACAAAAAAACACCGTACGATCCGGCGTCGGATTTTCCGCCATTGATGTTATTATTCAATATCGTAATCGTCGCATGGTCCAAATACAGCGCAAAAGATAGATATGAAGCCGTAGAACCGCCATTGCCGCTGATATCGTTGTTCGTGATCTCGATCGTCGAATCGGCGATGTAAACACCAAAGGAAGATCCATCGAACGGAAATTCTTTTCCAAGTTTGGTAGGCTGTTCAGACTGCAGCACGGTGACGACATTGTCGTTAAACTTCACATTAGCATCGTCGATGATTTTGACTCCGAAAGCGTCGGCGGATGAGGTATTGCCCCGGAAGATGAACCCGCTGACTTCAACCGCACTTTTCGCCTCGTCGCCGGTGATCGTCAGTGCCGGTTGATCGACCAAGCCCTCGATGATCGTTTGATTCGCAGCGATGTCGCGCGTCCAACCAGCATCTTCATAGCCGCCTAAAAGCGAAACGCCGCTGACGGCGATGCTTTCGTTATAGGTTCCGGCGGCGACGTATACCGTTGCCCCGGTTGCCGCCAACTCGACACCGGCCGTAATCGTCTGCTTCGGCTCGGTTTGCGTACCCGGATTGGCGTCGTCCCCGTTGACGCTCACATACACGTCGTCCGGGCCGGTGTCGTCGTCATCAATTGTATCGTCGTCCGCTGTGTCATCGTCGTCCGTATCGTCATCGACGGAGTCGTCATTGTTATCATCGTCGTCATTGTCGCTGCTTT
>CALBTQ010000849.1 GCA_937967875.1 uncultured Pseudomonadota bacterium | reverse complement strand
AGGACGAAATCTGGACTCCCGGTTCCGACGAACCGCTCACCCTGTGCGTCGACGTCTACGACGAAATCGAAAAAGCCTGCGGCGAAGATATGTAACCGCATATACAAAATCGAAACGCCGCCTCGATCGACTCGGGGCGGCGTTTTCATTCAAGAACCTTGGGCGGGATTGGCCAAACGCCGCGCCTTGGCTATCATGATTCGCGGAGGATACACCTATGTCACAAGCGGCGGCGTTGCGCGAGAAGATCGATGAGCGGCTCGGACGAAAACGGCAGTACCGCGTGATTCTGCGCCGGTGCGACGAACCGACGCCGGAAAACGCGCGTCGCATCGTCGCCGAATGCTTCGACGCCCTGGGCGTGCAGCCGCGCGGCAAGGCCTTCATCAAACCCAACGTCGTCAGCGCCAACCGGCGGTACATTCACGATTCCTACACCGATCCGCGTCTGGTCGGCGAAACGATCAAGCTGTTGCGCGAACGCGGCGCGACGCAGGTGACCGTCGGCGAATCGGGCGGTTACGGCATCCCCTCGCGGCTGTTTTTGTGGGAGTCGGGCTTTTTGCGCCTGCGTAAAACCGGCGCGCGCGTGATCGACCTGAACACCGAACCGGTTGTCGTCACGCCCCTGACGCGCGGGGTGCACCACAAATCGATGCGCGTGGCCCGCAGCCTCGCCGACGCCGACTTCCTCTGCTGGATGCCCAAGCTCAAGTACCACATCTGCTGCACCGTCACCTGCGCGTTGAAACTCAACGTCGGCATCCTCACCCACGCCGAACGGATGATCGCCCACGACGATCGCCTCGACGAAAAAATCGTCGATCTGCTCGAAGTCGGCTATCCCGACGCAGTGGTCGTCGACGCCGTCGAGGTCGGCCACGGCTACGAATCGGCCCCGCAGACTGTGCACCTGGGCGCGATCATGGTCGCCGACGATCCGGTGGCCATGGACGCCGTCGCCTGCCGCGTCCTCGGCTTTCAGCCGCAGGACAGCGTGCACCTGATGGAGGCGATGAAACGCGGGTACGGCCCGCCGTCGCTCGACGAGATCCGCGTCGAGGGCGATGTGACGATCGACGAACTCGCCGCGCGCGTCGCCGGCCTGGAAAGCGAATACCAGGACATCCACAAGGTGAACACGCCGATCCGCTTTTACTGCGGCAACGAACCCGAGCGCGACCGCTTCTGCCACGGCGGCTGCCTCGCGGCGGTCAAGGGCTGCCTGGGGACGATCGACAAGCGCCGGCCCGGCTCGGTCGCCGCCGCCCGCCCCGGCGCGATCGTCACCGGCGTGTACAAGGGCGACGTCGACGCCGGCGACGGCGTCGCGCTGCTCATCGGCGATTGCACGCGCGTCGAGGGAAACATCCGCGCCCGCAAGGTGAAAAAAGTCGGCGGTTGCCCCATCGGCACCAAACAACTGTTCTTCGTGCTGCCCGGCACGTTCGGCCTGCCCAGCCCGATGCTCGACGTGCGCGACGCGATTCTCTTTGTGTACTTTGCGCTCGACAAACTCCTGCGCCGGACCGTGGCCTGCCTGCGCGCCTGATCCAACGCCACGCTTGCGCAAATTTTTGGTGACACATCGCCGCCGGAGCGGTGTTTATTTCGGGGAGAGGGGACTGTTTCACGACGTGACGGACAAAAGGATGAAAAGCCGATGACAAAATTCCGATCGATCCGGCTGATGCTGATGCTGATTTTTCTGCTCGCGACCGTCGCCGGCGCGCAGGAACCGACCGGCACGGTCGAAGGCGTCGTACTGATCAAAGGCACGCGTGAGCCGCTGTCGTTCGCCGAGGTTTCCCTGACCGAGTTGGAGCGGACGGAAACCACCGACGAACAGGGCCGCTTCGCCTTCGCCGAGGTGCCCGTCGGCGTCTACACGCTCGAGGTTGCCGAAGACACGATCGGCACGCAGACGCTGACCGTGAAGGTGCAGGCCGACCGCACCGTCACCAAACGCGTTTACGTCCGCCGCGACGCCACGGTGCTCGACGACATCACCGTCATCGGTGAGCGCGAGCCCGAGGCCGTCGCCCGGCAGGAGTTGGACAAACAGGAGCTTACCGGCGTGCCCGGCGCGAACAACGATCCGGTGCGCGTCATCGAAAACCTGCCCGGCGTCGCCGCCACCAGCGTTTTGGGCTTCGGCAACGACGGCCTGATCATCCGCGGCACCGGCGCCGAGGACAGCGGCTACAAGCTTAACGGCCTGGATATCCCGCAGCTCTTTCACTTCGGCGGCTTCAGCTCGATCGTCAACGCCGAGTTGCTCGAGGACATGGTCTATTATCCGGGCGCTTACAGCGTGAAATACGGCGACGCCCTGGGCGGCGTCATCGAACTGACCAGCCGCGAGCCGCGCACCGACCGCCTCGGCGGCCTGATCGACCTGAACACCTACGCGACCTATATGATCTTCGAAGGGCCGATCGGCGAAAACGCCTCGTGGGCCGGCGGCGTGCGGCGCAGTTTCATCGACTTCATTCTGCCCGAGGTGATTCCCGAGGACGAAGCCGACTTCACCGTTATGCCGCGTTACTACGATTACCAGGGCATTTTCATGTACCGCGTCGGGACCGATCACCAGTTCCGTCTGACCGCCTTCGGCAGCGACGACGCCATGTCCATCGTCTCGGACCGCGACATGGAAGATCCCTACGGCGGCGATTCGTTCAACATGCGCATCTCCTGGCACCAGCCCGGCATCGCCTGGACCTGGACGCCCACGGAAAACCTGCGCAACTACTTCGCCGCCAATTACATCTGGGCTTATCAGGATTTCTCTTTCGGTCCCGATTACAAGCTGAAGATGTACCTCGATCAGGTGCAGTTCCGCGACGACCTGTCGATCAAGATCGGTTCCTGGAACGAACTGCGCACCGGCTTCGAGGGCGATTACGCCTACGGCACGATCGAAGCCAACGTGCCGCAAGTGCCCAAAGAGGGCGATCCGGGATTCGAGAACGTCACCGAGGACACCTACAAGATCGAGGAATCCGACGACGTGTTCGAAGCCGCCGTCTACCTCGAGGATGTGATCGCGCCCGCCAAGTGGCTCAGCCTCGTGCCCGGTGTGCGCCTCAATTACCACCAGTACCTGAACAAAGCGTCGTTCGACCCGCGCTTTTCCTTCAAGGTCTGGCCGACCGAAAAGCTGGCCTTCAAGGGCGCGGTGGGCCTGTACCATCAGTGGCCGGGCCTGGACGAATACATCGAGGATTACGGCAACGAAAAGCTGGACGCCGAATGCTCCGAGCTCTACTCGGGCGGCGTCGAATACGATTTCGGCAACGGGTGGTCGATCGACGCCCAGGGCTATTACAAGCAACTGAGCAGCCTCGTTTCGGGCGGTCGCGTCGGCGAGGATGTCAACACCAACGACGGGCAGGGCAAGATCCACGGCTTCGAGTTCCTCGGCCGCAAGAAACTCACCGACCACTTCATGGGCTGGGTGAGCTACACCTACTCGGAATCCAAGCGCAAGGACAACGCCGACGAGGATTGGCGTTACTTCGACGGCGACCAGACGCACAATTTCATCATCCTCGCCAACTACACCCTCGGCGAAAACAAGGATTGGCGCGTCGGCGCGAAGTGGCAGTATTCCACCGGTCTGCCCTACACCGACATCGAAGACGCGATCTATGCCGCCGACACCGACACCTACATTCCGATCTACTCCGAGGACATCAACGCCGAACGCGACGTGCCGTTCCACAAGCTCGACGTGCGCCTCGACAAGCTCTGGACGTTCAACGCCTGGCAGCTCAACACCTACCTCGACGTGCAGAACGTCTACTGGAACGAGTACCCCATCGGCTACGAGTACAACTACGACTACTCCAAGAAACGGGCGATTTCCTTCCCGGCCTTCATGCCGACCATCGGCGTGCAGGGACGGTTCTAAGGGGGGATGACCATGAAACGATACACCTTGTGGCTTTTGTTGCCGGCCCTCCTGGCGCTGCTCCCGGGCTGCGGCGAGGATTTCCCGGACGCCGCGTACATCGAGTCCTTCCGCATTCTCGGCGTACGCTCCGAACCGCTCGAAGCCGCGCCGGGCGAGCAGATCACCTTCGACGCGCTGGTCGTCAATTCCGACGCCACGCCCTACGAGGGTCCGCTCGCCTGGGCCATCGCCTACGGCACGCAATCGCAACTGACCGACGATGCGCAGTTCGATCCGTCAAGCGCGTATCTGCAGATGTCGCCCAACGAGCCCTTCGTCTGGACCGTCCCCGCGCGCGCGGAGTTGGAGAAGCAGTTCGGTCCGCTCGGCAAAAACGGCATCCTGCTGGCGGTGGTCGTCGGCGCTTTCCCGGGCGGCGACCTCGACAAGGAGCCGCGCCTGGCCTACAAGCTCTTCGCCGTTTCCGACCGCGAAGAGCGCATGACCAACCCGGCCATCACCGGCGTGAAGGTCATGCAGGGCGGCGACGAAATCGCGCCCGACGGCGACGGCGAATTTTCCGTCGATAACGGCAAGGTCGATGTGCGTATCGAAACCGACCAGACCGACGAAGACGGCCTGACCTTCCACTGGTTCACCGTGTACGAGGATTTCGAGCACAAATTCCGGCATCAGGAGACGATCGACACCGACGACCGCGACCTGACGCCCGTGCACTGCGTGCTGCGCAAAGAATGGTTTTTCGAGCAGGACGACGGCGGCGTTACCCGCCTGATCGGCATGGATTGGCGTGAGGTCGTCCTGCATCATTGACCCCTCCATGTCCTGGTGTCGCGGGGCCGGTCATCGCCGGCCCCCATTTCTATTGTTTTGAAAAATAATTCGTAATAGAATATTGCTATCAAAGTCATGAGGTAATTATGTTCAGCATAATAGGTATTGTGATATTAACAATAGTTTTGACTGTCATAATTATTATTTTTATAGGCAATAAAGATCGGAAGAGCGTCGTGTAGGGAAAGAGTGTAGATCTCGGT
>CALBTQ010000848.1 GCA_937967875.1 uncultured Pseudomonadota bacterium | reverse complement strand
CGACAAACAGCCCCGTCAGGGGCGATAGAGGGTAGCCCGGTGCGTGAGCGCCGGGCAAAAAAGCCCAATTTTTTTCCAAGCCCCGCAGGGGCGGCAGTCGCTTTCATTCTCAAAACGAGAAAATCGACAGTCTCGCAGGCGGGAATCCAGGACCAGCCGATGCCTTTCCTGACCGGTAAAAAAAAAAGAGGAAAGCATTCGCTTTCCTCTTTTCGTTTAAACGGGAACGTCAGAACGAAACTTTAGCCCGCAAAAACGCCAGGTCGTCGCCGAACGCGCCGAACTTGGTGTCCACCTCGCCGAAGACCAGAAACGCGCCGGCGTGCAGTTCCACCGAATCCAGCGGATAGAAAAACACCTGCGGATACAGCACCCAGCTTTCGTCGTCGAAGCACACGCCGGAGAACACGCGCGGCTTGACCGTGTCGTGGAAGAACGGTTTGTCCACGCCGGCGAACGCGTAGTTGTCCACCGCCTCGGCCGTGTTGTCGTTGGGCAGACCGCGAATGTACTGCGCGTTGACGTACCACGAACCGGGGAAGGTGTAGTCCACGCCGCTGACCGCCTTGATGTAATTCTCGTCCAGCGGCTCGTCCTCGGCGATCACCAGACCGTGGTCGAAATCCTGGTCGGCGAAGGTCGACAGCAGCGCGTTGAGGCTACCCGCGTCCAGGTAATATTCGGTGGTCATCCGCTCGGGAATGTAATAGGCCGCCTCGCCCCAGAAACCGACGTCCAGCAGGGGAATCTGCGTGGCGAAGTCGGCGCCGATCACCTGCATGCGCGGGAAGCGCTGCTCGACGTCCAGGTCGATTTCATCGACGATCTTCATGCCCGTCGACAGCGGCGCGACGTTCATCGTGATGCGCTTGGGTACGCCGAAATCGTCGCGCACGTACGCGTAGCTCGCCGACAGGTCGACCGAACCGACCGTCCCGGACATGCGCACGCCCGCGTTGGCGTTCTTCGCCGCCCGCGACGGCAGCTTGCTGTGCACGGTCACTTCGCCGATGCGCGCGCCCTTGATCGCGTCGATCATCATGCCTTTGAAGATCACGTCGAGCGCCGGGTCGCCCGTGTCGATCGCAAACTCGTCGGCCATCGTCTCGAACATCGCCTCGAAGATCGGCCGGATGTCGGTCTGCGGCAGCAGGACCGGCTCGAACAGCGGCACGACCACGCCGGTGATCGTGACCGGCCCGGCGTAGTAGGTCGCGCGCACCGCCGGCGAGGCGAGCTTGCGGCCGAACTGCAGCGGATCGTGCATGTCGTCCGGATTGAGGTTGTCGGTCGGGTTGAACTGGTCGCCGGTGCCCCAGGCGATGCGCTGCTTGCCGATGCGCACGTCGAGGTTGCGCAGCCACAGGCCGTTGATTTCCAGGTACGCCTCGTCCAGCTCCAACCGCACCGGGTCGACTTCGGCGCGATCCTGCTGCTGGCCGATCGTAATTTGATCGTCGCCCAGTCGCTCGTCCAGGCCGATCGCGTCGAGCTGGAAACTGCCGTAGATCGTCACGCGTTCGGCCGGCCACGCTTTGAAGATCATCGCCAGCGTGTTCTCGTTGTAGTTGAAGACGCTTTCCCGATCGCTTTCGATCGTCATGCGGTTGTCGGTTTCCACGTAGCCGGTGATCTCCAGGTTCTCCTGGGCGGCGGCGACGACGGCCACGCACAACAACAGCAGCGCCGCGAACGCAAATCGTAATCTCATCGCGTGTCCTTATCGCACCGGCCGTTTCAACGTCCGTTCGGTGAAAAAGTCGCCGGGCAGATCGATGTCGTATTCGTAGCTGAGCATGTCCATGCGCGTCTGGTGACCGTCTTTCGCGCTGGTCATCACGATATTCATGAACACCCAGTACTTGCCCTTGAACTGCCGCACGTCCGAGCGCTCCTCGGTCTTGAGTTTGTTGCCGTTGTTGTCATAGTACACCAGCGTCTTGATCACGAAGTGATCCTTGGCGATGGTGAAGAGATCGGAAGAGCGTCGTGTAGGGAAAGAGTGTAGATCTCGGTGG
>CALBTQ010000847.1 GCA_937967875.1 uncultured Pseudomonadota bacterium | reverse complement strand
AGATCGTATTCGGTGACTGGAGTTCAGACGTGTGCTCTTCCGATCTATGAAGATGACGACGATACCGCCGACGACGACGTGGATACGCCGGTCGCCGCACACTCGACGACCATCAGCGACGGCGGCTGCGGCTGCCTGTAACCGTTACGGATTCAGTTCCTCGCGCCGCTTGCCGAAAATGTATTTCACGAATTTGAGAAACGCATCGGAGAAATAACGCAGGTCGTCCACGCTGCGCAGCAGGCGCAGTTTGCGCACGATGAATCCCGGCCGCAAATAGATGCGCCGGTACATCGCCCGCTGCAGGCGGATCATGTCGGCCGGTTGGAAATGATGCGTGCGCCACACCGGCTCGCCGCGCACGATGTCGAACTCGTCCCAATCCTCGCGCTCGATCAATCCTTCGGCGCCGAGCATATCGTACAGACCGGTGCCGGGGTACGGCACGGCGACGTAGACCATCACAAAGTCGGGTTTGATGCGCAGCATCAGGCGGAAGGTCTGCTCGACCTCCTCGAAGGTTTCCGACGGGTGCGCGCCGATCATGATGAACGCGCTCGACAGAATGCGCGCCTTACGCGCGGCGGCGAAGGCGGCTTCGATCTGCTCGAGGGTGATGCGCTTGCGGATCATCTCCAGCATGCGCGGGCTGCCGCTTTCCACGCCGAAGGCGATCTTCACGCAGCCGGCGTCGGCCATCATGCGCAGCAGGTTCTCGTCGACGTTGGATACGCGACTGTCGCAATCCCACGATACGCCCAGTTCACGCAGGCCCCGGCAGATTTCGATCAGGCGCTCGCGACCGTAGGTGAACGTGTCGTCGTCGATGGTGAAGTGGTCGACGCCATAGGTCTGCACGCATTCGCGCACTTCGTCGAGCACGTGGCGCGCCGAGCGGAAGCGCACCTTGTTGCGATGCGTGACGTGCGAGCCGCAGAAGAAGCAGCGCACCGGGCAGCCGCGGCTGGTGAACAACTCGGTGATGTTGCGCAGCTTGGACGACAGCCCCGGACTCGAGCTGCCGGTGTAGAGCGAAAAGTCGATCAGGTCGCGCGCGGGAAACGGCAGTTCGTCGAGGTTCATGATCATCGGCCGTTCGGGCCCGAGCGCCGGCGCTCCGTTCGCGCGATACACCGTGCCGGGAATGCCGCGCAGCGTTCGCTCGCCGCGTTGGATCGCCGTGCAGATGTCGGCCAGCGTCAACTCGCCCTCGCCGATCACGCCCAGATCGAAGGTCGAGAATTCGTCGAGCGTGCGCGCGGGCAGCGCCGACACGTGCGGGCCGCCGACGATCGTCACGATCTCCTTGTCGTTTTCCTTGACCAGGCCCGCCAGACGCGCGGCGGTTTTGATCAGCGGCGTCATCGCGGTAAAGCCGACGGCGTCGGGCTGGAAGCGCGCTAAATTTTCCCGCAGATGATTTTCCGGTCGGCGCAGCACGCCATAGTCCCAGATCTCCACCGTCGCGCCGAGTCGGTCGCGCACAAAGGCCGCCAGCGACGCGAGGTTGATCGGATGCTGGCACACTTCGGTGGCGATCGAGAGCATCGGTTCGGGCGGATGGATCAGAGCCAGCTTCATCCGGGTCGGTTCCTTGTGGTGATAAAACGCGTCCGTACGTTAACGGCGGGCCGTCGCGGTGTCAACGAAGCTCACCAGGACAACGGTTTGGCCGCGATCCACATCACCTGCAGGTCGAGAAAGCGCTTGCTCGTCGCGCTGCGAATCACGCAGACCGTGTCGGCCCCATGCCCGCTGCCGGCGACGGCCACCACCGGTTCGCCCTCGGGCAGCAGCCCGGCGTCGACCGCTTCCATCACGATCTCGCAGGCGACCTTCGCGCCCTGCCCGAAGCGGCGCAGCGTGTTGGCCACGACCAGCGTGGGCAGGCTGCCGCCGAACTCCTTGGCGAAAGCGGTTTCCAACGAATGGGTGAGGATCGTCGCGGTCAAAACGGGGATGCCCTTGGCCTGAAGCGCCGTGCGCATCACCTCGTCGAATTCCTGCTTGTTGGGTTCCTTGAAGCCGGCCGAATGCGTCACGACAGCCATCTTCGCTGTCGCCGGCATCGCCTCGGCGAACTGATGCGCCGTTTCGCCGCTCGTCGAAGCGACGACCACATGATGGTAGCCCTCGTCCACCAGGGCGGCGACGATGTGCACGCACTGAGCCGTATTCTCGCGCCCCGGCCGGTCGAACAGCGTCATTTCTCGTTTCATGATTTTCTCCTAGGTCAGCCGCACCGGGCACGCCTCGCAGCGCGGCTTGGTTTTGCGGCAAAACTCCTTGCCGACGTACACAATCTGCGCGTGGAACTCGCCGTAGTGCTCAACGTCGGGCGGCACGTGGCGATGAAATAAGTCCTGCAGCTCGTCGTAGCCGACGTCCGCGGCGACCAGTCCCATGCGCGAAAAAATGCGCCGCGTATAAGCGTCGACCACAAAGATCGGCTGAGCGGCCGCGTACAGAATCATCGAATCGGCCGTCTCCGGTCCGACGCCCTTGAGCGCCAGCAACTCGGTGCGCAACGCCGGCAGCGGCTGCGCGAGCATGCGTCGCAGACTGCCGCCGTGCTTCGCTCGTATATGCCGGCAGAAATCGAGCAGCCGTTCCGATTTTTGATTGTAATAGCCCGCCGGGCGGATCGCCTCGGCCAGTCGCTCGCGTCCGGCGTTTTCCATGCCGCGCACCGTCAGCATCCGCTCGCGCTTTAGATTGGCGATGGCTTTTTCGACGTTGGTCCAGGCGGTGTTTTGCGTCAGGATCGCGCCGACGCAGATCTCGAAACGCGTCTCGCCCGGCCACCACTCCAACGGCCCGAAGTGCGCGAAGGACGCCGCGTAGAACGCTTGCAGGCGCCGGGGCAGATCATGGATGGAGCGCTTCAAGCTCTTCGTTGGTCGGGAAACCGTGCAGCCAAAGTTTATTGACGTTTTGCTTGGCGAAGCAGTCGACACAGACATATACATCCAGCGCGTCGTACAGTTGCAGATACACGGCGCGATCCTTGGCGTGCCCGGTGCAATTTTCCACCAGTTTCACCTTGCCCGTGTGTAGGCGATAGCCGTCCACCCGCACCGCACTCTGGGTGTGAACGGTCGGTTGAATCGTTCGCCGGCAACACGCGCACCGCATATCCGCCCCTGGGTTAATTTTGCTTAATATACATGGAGCCCGGCGGCTTGTCACACCATGCAACGAGAGCGTCTCGCTCACATGAGCGAAACGCCCTCGGTTGTCGTCGCGATTTAATTGTAAATGACGTGGAACCGTTCCAGGTATTTGAAGAACGGCTGCAGGCGCTTTTTGTAGGTTTTCGGATCCAGAAACCACAGCACGGTGGCGATGGAGGTCATCAGGCTGTTGCCGTCTTGCGGCGTGAAGCAGATGCCGAAAATTTCGGTGCCGTCAGGGCTGACTTCCAGCGAATCGCGAATGAGCACCGCCTGGTTGAAGATGCGCCCGGCGTACCCGTGATCTCGCCCCTTGGAAAACACCAGGTTCATGTCGCGAAGATCGCTGATCGACAACAGCGGATCGGCCAGCGCGGCTTCAATCAGCTTGGTGATCGTCGTCTTATTCTTCACCTTGATGTGGAAGCGATTGAGGTGCATGAGCTGGTTGTCGAGCTTGAGCGCCGTCGAGTGAATTTTATCGTGCAGTTCGATGTCCATGGTGCGCATCACGCGCGCGGCGTCGAAGGCCTGGTGACTGCCGTAGCCGGGGTATTTGTCCATGCGCACGCGATCGACGCTCGGCGCGGGAATCGCCTTGCCCGACTGGCTGATATCGTTCATGCGGCGCATGAGCACGTAGTCGGCGCTGACCACTTCGCCGCCGACCGCCTTGGCCAGGCGCAGCATCGCCAGGATGTTGTGCGTGTTGCACGAGACGACTTGAATGTATCGATGCTTGCCGGGAATCAGCGTGTGGTCGTTGACGCCGAAGGCGTACGGATGGCCGAAACCTTCCTCGCTGCCCTGCGCGATAAAGCCGATCGGCGTGCGCGCCTTGCTGTAGTATTCCTCTTTCAACTGGTTGCCGCGGTTGGTGCAGTCGATGACGATGTTCACCTTCTTGAGCACGTTTTCGATGGTGTCGTGAATCTCCAATCCGTTCTGATTGAAGATGTGCTCGAAGTGCGGCAGCGTGTTGGACCAGACGACGAATTTGCCGCCGTGATCCATCAGCAGTTTGACCGACCCGATGTCGGTCGGGGTGAACTTGGCGAAATACACTTCGCCCAGGCCGAATTCCGCGCGATGGTCCAGCAAAAGGCGGGTTAAAGGCTCACCTATCGTGCCGATGCCGACCACCAAAATTGCGAACTTGGAAACATAATGATTTTCGATGTCCTCGTGTTTTTCCGCTTTGGTTTTCTTAACAGCGGATTTCCTGACCCGGGCCTTGGTCGCCATGGTTCATCCCTCCGATCATATTATTTAAAGAATATCTGCAAGTTGCTCTTTTGATGCCTTGAAAAACATAACGCACGGTTATGCAAAAGACAATTGGTCGACGATTAAAAAATAGCCTTCGCCTAATATCATTATTCCAGAAAAATAAACGGCCGCCGGTCGGCAGCCGTTTGCAACAATTTTTTAGATGGGACTACAACGCGTCGGTGACGTACCAGAGTACTCTTGAATCGGTGTTGTTTACCTCGTCTTCGGCCAACAAGGCGATGTGCGCTTTACCGTTCGCATCCAGCGCCAGGTCGATCCAGTGTTCGGATTCAAACCAATACAACATTTCCCGCGACCATGCGTTGCCGTTCGCGGACATATACAGCAGCCGAAAATCGTCTTCGACGAACACGCGCATCGCGAAATGCGGATTGCCGGCTCCATCGACATCCATTGCGTAATAACTGGAAAAGAAATCCTGATCGACCAGGTTCTCCGAATCGGCGATCGGCACGTAGTCGATCTGCCAGTTGCCGGCCGTGCCGCGAATGTACTTGAGGAAATACACGCCGCCTTCATTGCGAACGCAACTCATGTGCACCGTGCCGTTTGCCTCAACCGTCATTTCAATCGGGCCGAGGGTCATGTTGTCGACCAGAATTTCCTCATCGATCCAATGATCGCCGTCCTGATGCAAATAATGATGGCTGACACTGCCGTACCCATCAAAAACGGCATCGAACGAAACATGGATATTGTTCTGCGCATCGAGCCCGATACGCGGCATCGGTCCGACAGCATATTCGGTACATCCGAAAGGTTGTTCCCAAATAACCGCCCGTTGCCAGTCGCCGTTACGATTATCCGCCAAGACAATTCTGAAATTTTCGTTTTCGCGCATACTGTAGATGATGTATACGGCGCCATCCTCATCGACAGCCAAATCGTAATGCTGCGAATGCGGCATATCGTCGTTGACGTTCTCCCGCACCCAAGCGCCGGATTTATTGGTGGCATACTTCAGATTATCGGATAAGTTATTATAGTAACATAGATGAACGAAATTCTGCTCGTCCAGCACAATGGCCGGACTCCAGGTGCCGACCAATTGGTCGATACGCTCGGCGACGGCCTGATCGCCGTTCATGTAGGCATAATACAAATCGTAATTTTGGTCTTCCGACTCGACCAGATAAACCATGTGCGCGACGTTTTGCGAATCGACCGCAATGCGCGGCGTCCGCAACATCCAACCCATGTTCGGTTCGACAATGATTTTGCTCCAGCCTTCGTAATTTTCCTCGGTGTCGTCGTCGGTCGTATCGTCGTCGTCAGCGTCGTCATCGTCGTCGTCATCGCGCGAATCGTCGTTGTCGTCATCGTCGTCATCCCCGCAGGCGACACTAACAAAACACATCAACAAGAGAGAGATAACCGATAGATATAAGATCCTCTTCATAACTTACTCCAAAAAATCAGTCGTCCGGAGTTGCACAATTCAACCGGCGAGGAAACGATACTGCTGAATAAATAATCTGTAAAGGCAGGCTTGGCGGCAGCGGTCAATCAGCAACCGCAGCCGTCGTCATCGTCATCGTCGTCGTCACCGTCGGGCGCGACATCGTCGTCGGTGGCATCGTCGTCGGTCGCATCGTCGTCGACCGCATCGTCGTCGATTGCGTCATCGTCGGCCGCATCGTCATCGACCGTGTCGTCGTCGGCCGTGTCGTCATCGGCCGTATCATCGTCGACGGTGTCGTCATCGACCGTATCGTCGTCGGTGGAGTCGTCGTCGGTCGTATCGTCATCGACCGTATCGTCATCGGCGAGCACATCGGCCAGCACATCGGGTTCGTTGGTGACGATGCCGTCCACGCCACGCGAAATCATGGTCTGCATCAACGCGGCCGGATCGATCGTCCAGACGTTGACGAACAAGCCGTTGTCGTGCGCGTAGGTCACGTTGGCGGCGAAGGTTTGCAGGCCGTAGGGATGAATGCCGTCGAGCCCGGAGACGATCACCTTGTCGATTTCCGCGTTGACGTTCAGTTCGCTAGTCAGATACGCAACCCGGATCGACGGAGCCAGCGTTTTGACCGCTTCGCACACGCTCAGGCTGAAACTGGAGATCACCACCCGCGCGGCCGCTCCCGCGTCGGAGATTACCGTCAGCACGCGCTCGGCGATGTGCGCGGCGGTATAATCGGCGCCCACGTTGTCGCTTTTGATTTCCACATTGATCGGGCCGTCGATCGTGTCGAACACCTCGGCCAGCGTCGGCACTTCCACGCCGGTGCCTTGCAACGACGTGCCCCAGGCGGCGTCACACTGCTTGATCTCCGAAAGCGTCATGTCGATCACCGAGCCGGTGCAGTCGGTCGTGCGATCCAGCGTCGCGTCGTGAATGACGACCACCTCGTCGTCGCTGGTGAGCAGCACGTCAAGCTCCACCATGTCCGCGCCTTCCAAAAAGGCGTGCACGAAGCTGGGAATCGTATTTTCCGGAAAGTCGTTGCCCGGCATGTTGGTGCCGGTGCCGCGGTGCCCGATGTTCATCACCGTCTCCTGCGCCAGTAGCGGAGTGATCACCAGAAGCAAGAAAATCAAAGTGAAGAGCTTGAATTTACGCATCGATCGCCTCCTTTGCCGAAAGGGGATTGTTAGAAATTCTTGAGAAAATTGCAACCGACGCCTGAATATTCAATTTTCATTAGCGCCCCGCCCCTGGAAAATCGCCCCCCTGTTGTGGTACATACCAGTCTTCGCCAACGGCCCGCGGGACCGCCGCGGTCGTGCAAGGAGGATGACATGCCGGCGCAACTCATCAGCGGCAAGGAACTTGCCCAGCAAATTCGCGACGAACTCAAAGCCGAAGTCGCTCACCTGCAAGCCACGCACGGCATCGTGCCGAGTCTGGCCACCGTGCTGATCGGCGAGGATCCCGGTTCGGTGTCCTATGTCACCGGCAAGATTCGCGGCTGCGAACAACTGGGCATTCGCTCGTTCCATCATCACCTGCCCGACACGACCGGCGAGGAAGAATTGCTCGCCCTGGTCGCGCAGCTCAACGCCGATCCCGAGGTCGACGGCATTCTGGTGCAGTTGCCGCTGCCCAAGCACATCGACGAGGCTAAGGTGCTCTTCGCGATCGATCCGAACAAGGACGTCGACGGCTTCCACCCGGTGAACATCGGCCGGATGATGATCGGCGATTGCCTCTTCCCGCCCTGCACGCCGGCGGGGATCATGGAAATGCTGCAACGCTCCGGCACGCCGACCCAGGGCGCCGAAGCGGTGGTCGTCGGCCGCAGCAATATCGTGGGCAAGCCGATCGCCATGATGCTCATGCAGAAGAATCCCCACGCCAACGCGACGGTCACGCTGTGCCACACGCGCACGCGCGACCTAGCCGCGCACACGCGCCGCGCCGACATTCTCATCGTCGCCGCCGGCCAACCCAAGTACGTCACCGGCGACATGATCAAGCCCGGCGCCACCGTGATCGACGTGGGCACCAACCGCATCGGCGCCACGCCCTCGGGCAAGGCCAAGCTGGCCGGCGACGTGGACTTCGACGCGGCGGTGGAAATCGCCGGCAAGATCACGCCCGTGCCCGGCGGCGTCGGCCCGATGACCATCACCATGCTGTTGAAAAACACGGTCCGCGCCGCCCGGCTGCGGATCAAGGAATAGCCCTTCTTCGCCGAACATCATCACGACGATGCGGCGAAGGATTCTTGTGCATTAGCTCACGATTTGGGAGGATGAATCTTCGCTAATCAATCGTCGCAACGGAGCAACCTCGTGAACATCCTGGATCTGGCCAAAGAAAAAATCGTGATCATCGACGGCGCGTTGGGAACGTCCATTCACGCGCTGAAACTGCCGTCGGAGGCTTACGGCGGTTATCCGGGATGCAACGAAATTCTCAACCTCACCCGCCCCGACGACATCCGCGCCATTCACGCATCCTATTTTAAAGTCGGCGCGAACGTGGTCGCCACCAACACCTTCGGCGGACATCCGTTGGTGCTGGCCGAGTACGATCTGGCCGCGCGCACCGAGGAAATCAACGAAGCCGCCGCGCGCGTGGCTCGGCAGGCCGCCGAGGAATGCGCCACGGACGGGCATCCGTGTTTCGTCGGCGGATCGGTGGGTCCGGGCACGAAACTGCCCTCGTTGGGCCAGACCACCTACGACGAACTCTACGCCGGAGCGGTACGGCAAATTACCGGCCTGATCACCGGGGGCGTCGACCTGCTGCAATTCGAAACCTGTCAGGACCTGCTGCAGATCAAAGCCGCACTGGCCGCCGCACGCGACGTGATGGCCATGACGCGCACCGTGCCGCTGTATGTTTCGGTGACCATCGAGCAGACCGGCACACTGCTGACCGGCTCGGACATGGCCGCCGTCATCGCCGCCCTCGCGCCCTTCGACATCGACGTGCTGGGCATGAATTGCGCCACCCGCCCCACTGCCCTGCGTCCGCAACTGGAGGAATTGGCGCGCCTGTGGCCCGGGG
>CALBTQ010000846.1 GCA_937967875.1 uncultured Pseudomonadota bacterium | reverse complement strand
ACCACCGAGATCTACACTCTTTCCCTACACGACGCTCTTCCGATCTTACAGGCCGTAAAAGGGCAGCGTTTCGTCGTCGAAGCGCGCGATCATCCAGACCGCCTCATAGGGATCGTAGCCCGCCGGCGGTTCCTGCGGCGGCAGGCAGGGCGGCGACCATTCGCCGGCCGGCGTCAGGTCGAGCGCATCGTCGTCGGTGAAATCGTCGTCGAACGTATCGTCATCGTCGTCGTCCGTGGACACATCATTGTCGTCGTCGTCATTCGCGTTGCACGCCGCGACGCACAACAACAGCGACAGCCAAACGATCCACAGCGATGGACGCAGCCGAAACATCGTTCTCCCCGCAAGTCGGCGCACCGAACATCCCACGGATTATTGTAATAAAAAAATCGTGTTTTGAACAGGACGAGCCGGTTGGTCGTTATTTTTTTTCTTTTACGTTTTCTTCAATGCGCTTGGCAAAATGATCAAACTCCTCATCCTCCTGTGCCGCTTCGGACAACAACCGCCGATGAGAAAACTTTTCATATTCAGCCAACGCCAATTTTTGGGCGATCTCCATCGAAACCTTGCCGGGATTATTCAGTAGGTCTCGTTCGTTGAATTGGAGAAAAGCATCCAACTTAACCCGCCAATCGTTCATATACAGCGGCTGATGACGGCGAGCCTGATCTTCCGCATAGTCGAGATACATCGTCACTAGGCGATTGAGTTCCTTGATTTCCTCTTCACGCAGATAATTTTTCGCCACGGTCACATCTTGTTTACGCACCATGGCGCCCTTCCAGGTCGTCAGCCCCATGTTGGACTTCTCCGCATCGGCGCGAGCAGCAATCAATTCCGCAGCCGTCATTCCGCTGATCGCCCAATGCAACTTATTTTGAACGATCTTGAAAAACTCTTGTGTGATTTCAGCATGAGAATCGTAATCGATGGAGAGTTTATAAATGTCGCGAATTTTTTGATAAAACCGCTTTTCCGAAGCACGAATATCACGAATGCGCTCCAGTAATTCATCAAAATAATCCACGCCATAACCGCGCCCATCCTTAAGCCTCTGATCATCCATGACAAAGCCTTTAACCAGATATTCGCGTAGATGCTCGGTCGCCCATTGCCGGAATTGCGTACCGCGTAGCGAACGTGTCCGGTAACCAACCGCAAGTATTACATCAAGATTATAGAACCTTATTTGGTACCTTTTCCCATCCGAAGCAGTTGTCAAGTAATACTTGACAACTGAATCTTGTAACAATTCACCATCCATAAAAATGTTTTGCAGATGTAAGCTTATGTTTTGTTTGCTTGTTTGATAGAGTTCGGCCATGTCTGCTTGCGACAGCCAGACGGTTCCTTGTTCCAGCCGCACCTCGATTCGACGCCCGCCATCGGGCATTGTATACAATAAGAATTCGGATTTTGTAACCGCGTCATTTACACCGTCATTCATTTGCGAACCCTCGCCGCCCTCAGGATAGAGCCACTCTCTTTTGAATTATCAGTTAGTGTAATGGAAACAGCGCCTTAAATCCATGAGCCGTAAGCACGGAAAAACGTCCCAGGCATTCACTACAAGATATGTTGTCTTTATGTCGCCGGTACCATAGAATCGGGCGAAATGTCGGATTTTGCACTGCAACTGCGCCGGGTAACCAGGCGTTTCGGCGAGGTGACCGCCGTGGCGGCGCTCGATCTGCATCTGCGCCCCGGCGAGTTGCTCGCGCTGGTCGGGCCTTCGGGCAGCGGCAAATCGACCGCCCTGCAGCTCATCGCCGGGCTGCTGGAGCCCGACGAGGGCGAGATCGTCCTCAAGGGCCGCGACCTGCGCGGGCTGGCGCCGGGCCAACGCGACGTGGCGATGGTCTTTCAGGACGGCGCGCTCTACCCGCACCTGACGGTGGCCGAGAACCTCGGCTTCCCCTTGCGGGCGCGCGGCAAGTGGGGGCAAAAAGCGGTGCGGCGCATAGCCGAACGGCTGGAGATCGCCGCGCTGCTCGACCGCCGGCCGGCGCAACTGTCCGGCGGCGAACGCCAACGCGTCGCCTTGGGCCGTGCGTTGATTCGCCACCCCGACCTCTTCCTACTCGACGAACCGCTGTCCAGCCTCGACCTGCCCTTGCGCGACCGCATGCGCACGCTGATCCGCGAACTGGTCGAGGAAACCGGCGTCACCGCCATCTACGTCACCCACGACCAGGCCGAAGCGATGGCCGTCGGCGACCGCCTCGCGCTGATGAACCAAGGCGCGATCGTCCAGTGCGGCACGCCCGAGGAAATCTACCGCCGACCGGCCGACACCTTCGTCGCCTGCTTCTTCGGCAGTCCGCCGATGAACCTGCTGCCCGCGCGCCTTGAGCGCGGCACGGCCGCGGGCGATTGGGGCCAAGTGGAAAACCTCCCCGGCGACGACGGCGACGTCCTGCTGGGTTTCCGCCCCGAAGATGCGACGCTGCATGACGACGGCCCGTTGCGCGGCACGCTCGAGCGTATCGACTTTTTCGGCCACGAGCGCATCGCCGCCGTGCGCCTGGGCGAACATCAGCTTCGCCTGCGCGTCGGCAACGCCCACGCCCTGCCCGCGCCGCACAGCGCGGTGGGCCTGACGATCGACCCCGCGCGGCTGCTGATCTTCGACGCCGTCACTCGCGAGCGCCGCCCATGAAACGCGGATTCCCCGCCGCTTACCTGCTGCCCGCCCTCGCGCTGACCGCCGTGGTCTGGCTGTTGCCGTTGTTGTACGCGGTCGGCCTGGCCTGCACCGACGCCGCGCCCGGCGCGTCCGGGCGGTGGCTGGGCGCAACGAACTTTCTGCGCGCCCTGGGCGATGCGCGCTTCGGTAGCGCGCTGCTGACCGGCCTGCTGTATGCCGGCGGCGCGGTGATCTTGAACGTGGGCGTCGGCCTGTTGCTGGCGCTGGCCCTGCGCCGCGCCGCGCGCGCCCGGGCGATCGCCCAGACGCTGCTCCTGCTGCCCTGGGTGCTGGCCGAGCTGGCCGTAGCGCTGATCTGGCGCGGCTTTCTGGCCGAGGACAGTGGCTGGATCAACCTGATGATCGGCAAGCTCGGCGGCGCGGCGTTGCCCTGGCGCACCGATCCCTTTCTGGCGATGCTCGCGCTGTGGATCGCCACCCTGTGGCAGGGGCTGGCCTTCTCCACGCTGTTGCAGATGGCCGGAATCGGCGCGCTGCCCGAACACCACCTACACGCGGCCAAGCTCGACGGCGCGTCGCGTTGGTTGATCTTCCGCGCGATCGTCTGGCCCCATCAGCGGCGGGTGATCGCAGTCAACGCGCTGCTGGTCTTTCTGTTTTCGCTCACCTCCTTCGCGCTGCCCTTCGCCCTGACCGGCGGCGGGCCGCTGTTCGCCACGGAGGTCCCCGCGCTCTACGCCTACCAGACGGCCTTCGCCGGGCGCTTCGAATTGGGCTACGCGGCGGCGCAAGGGATGATTCTACTCGTCGGCTGCGCGCTGTTGATCGCCGTGCTGCTGCGTCTGCGCCGGAGGACGGCATGAACGCCCGGCGGTTGGCGGCCTGGCTGAGCGCGGCGCTGGTGGCGGCCTATGCGCTGCTGCCGCTGCTGTGGCTGGCGCGCCTGGCGGTAACGCCGGAAAACGAAATTCACCGCTGGCCGCCGACGCTGCTGCCCGCGACGATCACCCTCGGTCATTTCAGCGACATCCTCGGCGACGCGCTGTTCTGGCGGCAGATGGGCAATTCCCTGTTCGTCTGCCTGCTGGCCACCGCGCTGGCCCTCGCTTTGGGCGCGTTAGGCGCGTACGGTCTGGCGCGGCACCGTTTCCGCTGGCGAGACGGCCTGCTGATCGGCTTTCTCGCCATCCACCTCGCGCCGGGCGTGGCGAGCATGGCCTCGGTGTATCGCCTAGCCGAACAACTGCACGCACTCAACAGCCTATGGCTGATCGCGCTGCTTAAAAGCGGCGGGGTGACCCTCGCGGTGTGGATCCTCATCGCCACCTTCCGCCAGGTGCCCGAGCGCCTGGAGCAGGCCGCGCAACTCGACGGCTTCACCCGCCTGCAAGCCCTGCGCCGCGTGACGCTGCCGCTGGCCGGGCCGGGCCTGCTGACCGCCGGGCTGCTGTTGTTCATCCAAAGCTGGAACACCTTCTTCCTGCCGTTTCTGCTGTTGGAAAATCCGCAAAAAATGACGCTGACCGTCGGGCTGTATCGCTACTTCAGCGAGCACGGCTTCGAGCAGGGGCACGTCGCCGCGTTCATGACGCTCTCGATTTTGCCGGTGGTCGCGTTGTTTTTGGCGTTCCGCCAACGGCTGTGGAGGGACCTTGAAATTTAAAGCGCTCCTCGTCGTCTTGTTCGTCTGCCTGCCGGTCGCCGCCTGCACCCAGGCCGCGCCCCCGGCCGACGCCCTCACCCTGACCGTGCCGTCCTGGTACGATCCGGACGCTCTGCCCGCGCTCCACGACGCCCTCGCCCAATGGAACGCGGCGCATCCGGACGCGCCGGTGGACGTGCGTAAGCAGGTCGGCAAGCGCGAGGCGATTCTGCAGAAGCTCTTGCTGGGCGCGCAACGCGGCGACGCCGGCGATATCGCCCTGGTGCGCAATGAGTGGCTCGGCCGGTTGCGGGCCGAAAATCTGATCGTGCCGCTGCCCGCCGCAGCCGCCGCGACGGTCCGTGCGCAAACCCTGCCCGCGCTGCTGCCGGCGGTCGCCGACGAGCAAAACGTGTGGGCCTGGCCCTTCGACGCCGACGCTCTGGTCCTTTGGCAGCGGCAGGATCTCGCGACGGATACGCAATGGGAACTGGCCGGATTGGAAACCAGCGTGGCCTGGGCTGCGACAATGGCGGAAAAACACCACCTGCGCGCCGCCTTCGCCTTTCCCGCCGCGCGGGCGACCAACAGCGCGCTGGCTTTTTTGCCGTGGTACTTCACCTTCGGCGGCGAGTTGAGCGTCACCGGCGATCGCCTGTCCTTCGACGCCGAGCCCGCGACGCAGGCGCTGCAATGGCTGCAACGACTGCCCGGCCGGGGGGACAACCCGGCGGCGCTCGAGCAGAACGACGTCTTCTCCGGCATGGCCGGCGGGGCTTATGCGCTGACCGTGGGCGGCAGTTGGGAGCGGCCGATGTTCGCGCGCCAAAGCCAATTGGCCGACAAGATCCGCGCGCGGGTCATCCCCGGTCCACAAGGCGACGGCGTAACCCTCGTGGGCGGTTGGTCGCTGGTTCTGTTGCCGCGCCATCACACCCAGGCCCCCGCGTTGCTGGCCGCCTTGGGCGCGCCGGAGGTGCAGGCCGCCAAGCTGCATTCGTCGAGCCTGCTGCCGGCGACCGCCGTGACGCTCGACGATCCGTGGTTCGCGCAGAACGTCGACGGCCCGACCTTCAAGTCCGCGTTGCAACACGGGCGTGCGCTGCCCTTGCACGCCCACACGCTCGCCGCGCTCGAACCGATCGCGGTGATGGTCGCCGAAACCTTCCTCGGGCAGAAAGAACCGGCACAGGCCGCCGCCGATGCCGCGCAGGCCGTGGCCGAGGCGGTCGAGGCCGCGCCCGCTGCCGTGCCGACCCCGCCGACCGGGGTGGAGGTGGTCTGCCCCGACGGGGTCAAGACCGAGTGGCCGCAAACCAAATTGGCAACCCTGCCGCGCGAAAAGGTCGGCGATCGTTCGCTGGTCGCCCTGACCACCTTCTGTCCCAGCGCGACCGACGCCCAGGCCGAAGTGCGCGCCGCCGACGGATACGTCAAGGCGATTTCGCCTTCGCAGGTGGCCCGCGCCTACCTGGATCCGGCGTCCATCGCCGTCGTGCTGGTCAAGGACGACGGCAAGGCCTTCACCGTGCGCGATACGGTGTCCGTTCAGTTCACCGCCGCCGCCGCGGAGTCCGGCCTGCTCTTGTCGATGGGCGAAAAGCGCCGCACCGTCGCCGCCGCCGAGCTGCAAAAGCTGGCCAAGGACGGCAAGGTTTCCTTCGCCGCCATCCTCGTCCTGCCCGGGTGGGAGCTCAATCCCGATGCGCCGGCGGTGCTGATCGCCCGCGACGGTTACAAAAAGGAAATCGCGCTGCTCGACCTGCAAAAGGGCTTTTTGATTCTCGACGGTATGCACTGCGAGTTCGCCGGGTTGAGCAGCAAGTATCAAATTCGCGACCTGAGCGAGATCCGTTTGCCGTGAAACGCTGGCTGCCGTTGCTGTTGATGCTCTTGCTCGCCGGGTGCGACGCGTCGTGGTCCTTCGCCGTGTTCGGCGATTCCGGACCGGCCGACAGTGACGCTCCACCCTCCCCAATTCTGCGCGCGGCGGTCGAACGCATCAACACCTCTCCGGCGCAACTGGCTATTTTCGCGGGCGATTTGATCCACGGCCGCACCCTGTACGCGGCCGACACCCAACGGCAGTTCAACCAGGCATTCGAGGTGATTATCGGTCTGCGCCCGCGTTTGTTGATCGTGCCGGGCAACCACGATGTCGACGGAGCCGACGGGCCGGCCCTCTTCGCCCGGTATTTCGGCAAAACGCCCTGGATCGCCGCCCACCGGGGCTGGACGTTCATCGGGCTGTCCACCGAGGAGCCGGCATTGCACGGCGCGCTTTCGACGACCCAGCGAGAATGGTTGATCGCTCAGCTAAAATTGCTGGAAAAACGAGGACGTACGGTAATCGTTCTCCATCGGCCGCCCTGGCCGACGCTCAACGAGCAACACCGCCTGCACAGCCTGCCCCAGCCGGAGCTGCACCGGCTGTTCGTCGAATGGAACGTCACCGCCGTTTTCAGCGGACACGAGCATCATTTTCACCAGGAAATTCGAGACGGTGTGGTGTATGTGATCACCGGCGGCGCGGGCGCCGATCTGCTGGAGGGCGCCGTTTATCACTTCACGCTGGCCCACGTGCGCGGCAAGCGCTTAACCGTCGAACCGGTCCCCCTTCCCTAAAATTATGTGTTGCTTGACATAATTTCCCGTTTCCGCTACACCTTTATGCCGACGTTGGCATAATTAGAACCTATGTGCAAATCATATCGACGATAAGGAGGATATTTACATGTGGTGGAAACGTTTGATGGTGCTGTTTAGCATTCTGGCCTTACTGGTCATGGGTGCGGCGATCGCCGGCTGCGGCGACGATGACGACGACGATGACGACGACGACGATGAAGCCGACGACGACGACACCGGCGACGATGACGACACCGGCGACGATGACGACACCGGCGACGACGACGACACCGGCGACGACGACACCGGCGACGACGATGACGACATCGTCTGG
>CALBTQ010000845.1 GCA_937967875.1 uncultured Pseudomonadota bacterium | reverse complement strand
GTTGTCGACGACATTCAGCTTGATCGTGTAGGTGCCCGCCGCACTGCAGGTGTCGTTGCATTTGGACGTCGAGCCGATGATTTTGGAAGTCGACGTGTCTGTCCAGGTGTTGCTTTGGATCTAGCCGTCCGGGTCGTAACTGTCCGAACCGTCGAATTGCACGTTCAACGGCGCGCTGCCGCTTTTCGGCGAGGCGGAAGCGTCGGCGACCGGCGACTCATTCGAAGCCGAACCGCCGTAGGCGATCAGCGCCGCTTTGGCGTCCACTTCGCCGTTGCCCAGTTGGTTCGTCCAGGAACCGTTGGGATTGTACGCCGTGCTTTCCATCGCCTCGCGAATCGCCGTGGCGTCCGCGCCGCCGTTGGCCACCAACAGGGCCGCGACCGCAGCGGCGTGCGGCGTTGCCATGCTCGTGCCGTCTAAAGCGTAATAGTCGGTGCTGCCGCTGTAGGAATCGTAGGTTTCCTGCACGATTTCCACGCCCGGCGCCACCAGGTCCAGCGCCGAACCGTAGTTGGAGAAACTGGCCCGGACCGGCGTGCCGCCCACGCTGTGGTGCTTGACGGCGCCCACCGCGATGCAGTTGCTGTAAGCCCCCGGGTATTCCACGCCGTTGATGCCGTCGTTGCCGCTGGCGGCGAAAACGATCACATCGTTGCTGACCGCGTTGTTGATCGCCGTGTTCGTCGTACCGACATAGCCGCCGCCGCCCAGGGACATGTTGATCACGTCCGCATCATGGCTGGTGGCGTAGTAAATGGCGTCGATGATGTCCTGCTCGTAAGCGCCTTCGTCATAATCGGGAAAGACCTTCAAGGGCAGGATCGTCGCGTCGAACGCCGCGCCCGCGCAACCGATCGAATTGTTCGTGCGCTCGGCGACGGTGTTGGACACGTGCGTGCCGTGACCGATGTAGTCCTGCACGTTATTGTCATTGCCCCAGAAGTCGTAACCGGTCAGCAGGTTTTTCGCGCCGTCTTCCAGACCCGATTTGCGATAGCCCGTGTCGATGACTGCGACCGTCGCACCCGAGCCGGTGGAGATGTCCCAGGCGCCGGGCAGGTAGATTTGCTTGAAGTTGCCCTGGTAGCTGCTGAAGTACGGATCGTTGGGCGTAAAATTGAGGTGATGGATATAGTTCGGCCAGGCGGCAAAGACGCCCGGCACGCGTTCGAGTTCGGTCAATTGCTCATCCAGATCGCGTTGCGGATCGAGCGCGACCACGCCAAAGGTGACGTCTTCCCCCTGATAGCCTTTGAGTTGATGCAGTTCGATCGCCGGCACGCGGCTGCCGTCGAACAGGCTGACCCGCCGCAGTTCGAAGCCGGCGACGGTCAGTTCGCGCTCGACGTTGATCACGAAAGCGGCTTCGTCGAATTCGATGATGCAACTGTCGGCGGCGGCTGGATGGCCTTCGTACATTACGCGGGGATTCGCTTGAGCAAATACGGCCAGCGGCAGAAGGGTGAGGGTGAGAACCATCAGGAGAATTTGGCGTGTCATGTTCGTTTCCTCGTTGCTGTGCAAGCGTTGCCAGATAGAAAAGGCAGGCTCCCTAAAAAAGCCTGCCTTTTTGTCTTCGTTTCATTTTCACGTCGATCTGCAAGAGCGTTTAGGCTCTTCGGGGAGCCTTACGCGATGTCGTCGTCGGTGGTGTCGTCATCCGTCGTGTCGTCATCGGTGGTGTCATCATCGGTCGTATCGTCGTCGGTGGTGTCGTCATCACCGGCCGTGGCGCCGTCGATGTACACTTTGAAAGTGCCTTCGTTGTTGGTGTAGTTGCTGTCGTTGACGATCAGGTAAATAGTGCCGTCTTCGGTGGCGGTGTAGTCGGCCAATTCGCTGCCGATCAAAAACGGATCGCCTTTGCTGCCTTCGCCGATACGGCCCAAAAGCGCGCCGCGCGGGGCATCGGCCAGCGGGCAATCTTCGCCGCAGGTGGTGTCGTCAACGCCGTCCGGCGTAACTTCTTCATAGAAGCTGTCGATGGCGATCGTGCCGGTGGCGGCAAAATCGATCTCATCGCTCTCGGCGACGGTCAGACCGCTGTCGATCCAGGTGTCGGAAGTCGAATCGACGTCCACTTCGTCTCCCGGAAAGGTGTCGTCGTCATCGTCGTCGTCACCGGTATCGTCGTCGGTGGTGTCGTCATCGTCGTCGTCATCGTCATCGGTGACGTCATCATCATCGTCCCCGTTGGTGGGGCAAGTAGATCGGAAGAGCGTCGTGTAGGGAAAGAGTGTAGATCTCGGTGGT
>CALBTQ010000844.1 GCA_937967875.1 uncultured Pseudomonadota bacterium | reverse complement strand
GAGATCGTATTCGGTGACTGGAGTTCAGACGTGTGCTCTTCCGATCTTTACCGACGGTTTGGGCTGGAGAATGTCTTCGCGGTAGAAAGTCTCGACACCAACGCATTGATGATGATCATGTCCATTTCGGTAATCGCCGGATTCGCCGGTAAAAAAATTCTCGATGCGCTGCTCAATAAGATACTCAAGCAAGTCGAAGATTTGAATATGAAGATATCCGAGGTTAAAATCGAAAACGAAAAGCAGATGCAAAAAAACGAGAAAGTCTTGCTGGGCAAGATGCTCATGGATTACGGCAAACACCTGGGAACGACACAAGCGGCGCAAGAGCCGTTTTCCCTGGCGCGCAAGGCATTCAATGAAGCGTTGTCGATCGATCCCAATTTCGAGGTTTCCCAAAAAGGCCTGGAATTGATCGAAAAGCTGGAGAGTTCCCAGTAATAGAATACCGAGGCATCGTCACCGCCGGGCTCAGGCGATTTCCATCACCCACTCCGGCAGACCGAAATACTCGCTGATTTGCTCGCGCATGAAGGTAAAACCAACTCCCTCATAAAACGCAATGCCGTTGCGGTTGTCGCGAAACACATTGACCGTCAGACGCGCATACATGCCCCGCACATGATTCACCAGCGCCCGGCCGATGCCCTGGCGATGATACGCCGGATCGACGAACAATCCGCCGATGTGCTCATCGATCAACGCAATAAATCCGACGATCTCCCCCTCGCTTTCATACACCCACTGCCGCGCCTGAGGGATGGCGTGCTCGATGATCTCCTGCCGGTCCTTCGCCAGTTGCTCTTCCGACAAAAACGGATGCCCCACCCGCGATGCGGCCAGCCAGATGTCCATCACGCGTTCCAAATCCTCGTCCCGATAATCGCGGATCATTCGTAATCTCCGTTAGTTGTGGGCCGATTATGCAAATTTTCGAGGAAATCGGCAAGAAACCTTGCAATTTGGTCGTCAGCCGTTAAGATGCCCGCTCGCGATAACGACCTTGACGGAAAGGATATCGAAAATGTTGAAAAAGAGCTCCTTGATCTTGTTCACCCTGCTCGCTTTCACCCTGTCGCTGCATCTGATCGCCTGCGAAGAGGACTGCGAGGATTGTGACTGCGATTGTGACGATGACGACGACTCGAGCGCCGACGATGACGATGACGACAACAACTACAACTCGTGCGATCCCAACCAGGAATGCGTCAACTGGTACGTTTCCTGCTGGGGCGAAGCCTTCTCCAGCTACGCGGCCGATTTCTGCGGCACTTACCAAACCCAATTCAACCAGTATTGGGATACGACCAACGCTTGCGTCATCAATGCCGAATGCGAATTTTTCGGCTGCCTGCAGGCCAATCTCACCGATTGCACTGGTATGGATCAGTCGCAGATGCAGACCGAAATCGACGCCTGCTGGACGGTCTTCGAAGCGACCGCCAACGCCTGCTGATATCGGGATATTCGTACGGCGTCGGATTCCTCTTGAGGTCCGGCGCCGTTTCCGTACCGCTTGCGTCATGGGCGACGGCGAACAACTTAAAACACGCATTCAAGCGTTCCTCGAACAAATCGACAATTAGTCGAAATGTCCTCCCCAAGGCGCTTCTCGGGTCTGTCCGGCGCGTTGATTTTCTTTACATTTTCCGTCACTGGATTAATATGCCCCGCATCAGGAGGAACGCATCATGACCGTCAACAAAGAAATGATCGCGCCTTGCGGCATCTACTGCGAACCCTGCCCCTTGTATCGCGCTCAATTCGACGAGGCGATGCGTCTGGCGCTTGGTGAACGTCTGCAGCGTCCGCCGGAAGAAATTCCTTGCCGCGGCTGCCGTCCCACCGCGGGCAGCCCGACGCCGCTGGCCGGCGAAGTATGTCGCACTTTTGCTTGCGCTGAAAACAAGGGACATGAAACCTGCGGCGAATGCGCCGGCTTCCCGTGCAACATGCTGCATCCGGCCGCCGATCGCGCGGCAATTCTGCCGCACAACTGCAAGGTCTTCAGCCTGCTCGTGCTGCGCCGCGACGGCGTTGAGCGTTGGGCCGAGCAGTACCCGCAAATCGGGCGACGCTATTACCAGGGGCAAATGATCATCGGCAGCGGGCCGGCGTTGCCCGACGATGAAAAATAGACATCCCGTCCGGAGGACAAGGTGAATCTCAAGGACGTTCGCGCGGCCCTGATGGCGCCGTCTTCGCCCGCTTACGAAACCGAAGCGACCGTTGAACTGCCCGCGCCGGCACAGCGATATTTCGCGTTTGCCGCTCATGGTTTGACTACCCCGCATGCGGTGGGTTTGCGCATGCGGGGCGAAATCCGCCCCAATCCTCGGGGCGCGTGGCTGCCGTTCACCGCGCGACAAATCATTGCGCCCGGACGCGGCTTCGCCTGGGAAGCGTCGGCCGGACGCGGTTTGCTGCGACTGGTCGGCGGTGATTATTACTTTCGGAACGAAGCGCGCGTCGCCTTTCGCCTATGGAATTTGCTTCCCGTTGTCCGCGCCGCCGGACCCGATATCGCCCGTTCGGCGCGCGGACGATTGGCGATGGAAGCGATCTTTCTTCCCTGCTCCCTTCGCCATGCCGCGTGGGAAGCGCGCGACGAGCATACCGCGCGTTGTGTGCAAACAATCGACGGGGAAACGCTCTGGTTCGATTTGACCGTCGACGAGCGCGGCGTTCCCCGTCACGTCGACATGCTGCGCTGGAGCGACCAGACCGACGACAAACGCTTCACCCCGGTGCCTTTTGGCGTGAACATCCTCGCCATGCAACGTTTCGGCGATTGGGAATTGCCCGGGCAAATCAACGTGGGCTGGCATCGCGGCGCCAACCGTTACGCGACGGGTGAGTTTTTCCGCGCCCGGATAATCGCGGCTGAATTTTATTGATTACTGTTTGCTTTTGAGCAGGCGCAGATCGTCGAGCCAGACATTTCCTTGCCCGTTGATCACCAGGTTGAGTTTGACCCGCCCCAGTACTTTGCCTTGTGGGATAGTGTAATGCGTTTGCACTGTTTTCCAATCGCTGTCGCCGCCGACAACGTCGTTCTGACCGCGCGCAACGTATTCGCCCTTGGAACCGAAGTCGCACCACATCTCCAGATAGGCTGTGCCCTTCAGGCCGCTTGACTTCATTTTCGCCTGATAAACCAGGATGGTCTTTTCCCTGACCGTCGGTTCCGGCTTGAGTTCGAACAGTTCGACGGTCTTGGGCAGTTGCGCTTCGAACAACAACGCGCCGTTGCCGTCGCTGGAATCAGCCGACACGAAGCTCGCCGCTTCGGGCATAAGCATGTCCTGCGTATTGTCGAGGGGAAAATGTGCGATTTCGACGGACTCGTTCATGTGACCGCCCTGACAGGCGAGCACCGTGGTCACCAGCAGCACGATCAGAAAGATCGTCGCGACACGCCTCATGCGATCCACCTCCGGCTCACAGCGAAGCGGCGAACACCTCCCGCATGCTTCGTTGCACATGAAGAAAATCGTAGTCGATGCGGTCGTCCCACACGGTGACTTTGTCCTTGCGCTTGAGCATCAACTTGGGCGACTCGACCATCAATGCGGTCAGGTTGCGGATCCACAAAATGCCGTCGGTGCCGGTGATCTCGATGGAGTCGTCGGTCGGCGCGGCTTCGCTCATCACTTCCAGCTCCGGCGAAAACACCATCTCGTGCACGCCGTAGCGGCTGTCGGCCTTGAATTTATAAGCCTCCATGCGCGCCCGCGGCCCCTCATAGGTTTTGACTGCGACGATCGGACCCAGCAAATACTCGATCACCTCCCGCTTGGCGAAGGCCGGATGCGTATCGAACATCGCCGGTGAAAATTCCGCCGGCTCCAGCTCCGGCCCGAAGCCGCCCTTGCCGCCCAGGTTCGATTTGATGCGGATCATCTGGATCTCGCCGACCTGATCGTCGTCAAGCAATGCCTTCGCTTGTCTCGTAAACGGATGCTGCAACAGCGTGTCCATCACCACCAGCTTGACGCCCGCCTTCGCTGCCAGTCGGTGTAGTTCCTCGGCTTCCTCGACGGTCGCCGCCAGCGGCGGATTGATCGCAATGTGCATTTTCCGCGCACACGCCGCTTCGACGATCGGCCGGTGCATCGACAAAGGCATGTGCACGTCGATCGCCTCGACCTCGGCGGCGGCCAGCATTTCCCGCCAATCGTCATAGGCCTTCGCGCCGTCGACCTTCTGCCGGTACGCGGCGGTCAGCTCGACGTACTTGAGTTCGCGATAGGCCGCGGCCAGCATCTTCGCCCACGGCTCGACGGCAATCAGTCCCACGCGTACGATTCGTTTTTGTTTGGCTGCCATCGTGCCTCCTACCACAGCGCGCCGCGCACCAGCGCCTTGAATTGCGCGGGCCGCGATTCGATGATCATCCGGCGCGCCAGCATCGAGCTTTCCGGATCGAGAAAGATTTTCTTCGCATCGCCGAGCACGACGATGTTGAAGTCGTCGGGATTGCGCCGCTCTAAAAACCGGATAAGGCGGTTGAGCAACGCGACGAACCGCGCGTCGGACAGGTGCACGATTAAAAACCGCGCCAACGGCCAGGCCAGCGCAGCAACGATATTGGCGAATTTTTTCTTCATGATCTCACTCGTCGATTTCCGGCGGAGTCACTTCCCGCCCTTCTTTGGCCGAGCGAATGGCCGCGAAGCAGAACTGCTGCACCGCCTTGGCCTGCTCGCCGGTCAGGAACGGCTCCGTGTCGTTGATGATGCAATCGATGAAATGCCGCGTCGAGTCGATGAAGCTCTGCAGCCAATCGGACTGCATTTTTTCGTAACAGATTTTCACTCCGTCGCGGTACAGGATCAGCGAAGCCTCGTCGAGCAGTTGGCCGGTGCAGCGCGTCACCCAGATCACGCCCTTGCTGCCGGTGATCTCGACCCGCTCGTCGGCCGAATAATATTTCGACTTGATGTACAGGTGCGGCGAGAACGTCGCGTCGATGCAGCCGACCACGCCGTTTTTCGCCTGCCAGGTGACGATTGCCGGCGAATCGTTGAGCCCGAAGGACCGGTCGATCCACGCGTGCACGCGCTCGACTTCGCCGCCGTAAAACATGCCGATGGAAAATTTGTGGTAGCCGTCGTCGTAGATCGTCGGCCCGCCGCCCTTGTCGATTTCCGCCAGCCGCCACAGCCAGGTGTTCAACGGCACGTACCACCCACCGGCGCCGCCCGCGCCCAAGCGAATGCGGATCGACTGCACCTCACCGATTTCCCCGGCGTCGATCAGTTCCTTCGCCTTGCGGTACGGCGGGTAGAAGACGAAGTTCTCGATCACCTTGAACTTCACGCCGGCTTTGCGCGTCGCCGCGATCATCTCGTCGCATTCGCGGATGTTCATGCCCATCGGCTTTTGCAACTGAATGTGCTTGCCCGCCGCGGCCGCCTCCAACACCATCGGATAATGCAGATGATGCGGCGTGTTGATCTCGACCATGTCGATGTCGGGATCGGCGAACACCTCGCGGTAATCGGTCGTCCATTTAGGCACGCCCCATTCGGCGGCGCGCTTTTTCGCCGTCGCCTGCGAATTGGCGCAAACCATGGCCAACTCGGCCCGCTCGAAATCTCGATAGGCCGGGTAATGCAGATCGGTGATGCGCCCCGCGCCGATCATGCCGACTCGCACTTTCTTCAAGATGTGTCTCCTAGGAAAATTCGCCGTATTGTCGCGATTAAATAAGTGACCGTCAAGCAAAGGGCAGCCGGGCCAAATCGACGTTGCCGCCCGACAAAATAATGCCCACGCACAAGCCGTTTGCGTCGATTTTCTTTTCCCACAACGCGGCCAGCGGCACCGCCGCCGAAGGCTCGATGACGATCTTCATCCGCTCCCACACCAAGCGCATCGCCGCGACGATCGCCTCTTCGCCGACGGTGACGATGTCGTCGACGTTTTGCCGGATCGCTTCGAAGGTCAATTCGCCCAGCGAAGTGCGCAGCCCGTCGGCGATCGTCGTCGGGTTCTCCACCGGCGCCAGCGTGCCGCCGTGAAACGACCGGCAGGCGTCGTCGGCCCCCGCCGGTTCACAGCCGACGACCCGCGCGTGCGGCGCCATTGCCCGACAGGCGATCGCCGTACCCGAGAGCAACCCGCCGCCGCCCACCGGCGCGAGCACCAGGTCGAGGTCCTTCGCATCCTCCAGCAACTCCACCGCCGCCGTTCCCTGCCCGGCGATCACCCGTGCGTCGTTGTATGGATGCACGAAATGTGCGCCCGTGCGCGCCACGACCTCGCGTAATCCATCCTCGCGCGCCGCCAGCGTCGACCGGCAATAGGTGATCACCGCGCCGTATCCGGCCACCGCCGCCTTTTTAATGGCCGGCGAATTGTCGGGCATGACGATGTACGCGGGCACGCCGCGATTGCGCGCCGCCAGCGCCAGCGCCTGCGCGTGATTGCCCGACGAGTGCGTCGCCACGCCGCGTGCGGCCTCGGCGTCGGTGAGCAATTGCACTGCGTTGGTCGCGCCGCGCATTTTAAAAGCGCCGACCTTCTGCAGATTTTCGCATTTGAAAAACAGGCGTGCGCCCAGCAGATCGTCGATGCTTTTGCAGGTGAGCACCGGCGTACGGTGAATGAACGGTTCGATCCGCTGATGTGCCTGTCGAATGTCATCAATGGACGGAAGCGCCGTGTTCATCGCTCAGCATCCGCACCCATCGTCGTCATTGTCATCGTCATCATCATCGTCGTCATCGTCGTCATCGTCCGTTGCATCGTCATCGCTGGCGTCGTCATCGACGATATCATCGTCGACGGCGTCGTCATCAACGATGTCATCGTCGACGGTGTCGTCATCGACCGGCACTTCCATCCACCCGGCGGTGGCGCGTTCCATCGTCACGCAATGCACCGCCCCGAGCAGCTCGATAAGCACTTCTGAGTCGATGGGAATTACCTGCACCTCGCGCCCCTTGGCGTTGTAGAAATCCTCATAGATCTGCAACGCGATCGCGTCCATGTCGATGTTGTAAATGGGCACCAGCACCTTGTCGTTGAGAATCAGCGAATTGGTGTAGCTGCGAAACACCGTCAGCTCGCCGTAAATGCTGGAAACCGTATATTCCGGCGGCATCGGAATGCGAATGACGTTGAACGAATCGCCGTTCAAGTTGGTTTCGCCGGCGATCTGCGCGGCCATTTCCTCCAGCGCCGCGTAGTTATGCGCCCCGGCCTGGTACTGCCCGACAAGCACATTCGTTTCGTCCAGCAGTTTGGCGGACATGTCGATGTGCGTGGTCGCTTCATCCTCCAGATGCGTGACCATGATGTGCTTGGCGCAGCCCAGGTAATCGTCGAGCGCCTGCGCCAGATTGGCGTAGGGCGTGGTGTGGTTGTGCAACGCCAGACCGTCCGAGGTGAAACACGTTCCCTCGCCGTCGCTCATGTAGTTGCCGCCCTCGAAATTCACGTTCCAGTCATAGGCTGAAATGCCGAACTGCGTGGCCAGCAACCCGGGCACGGCATCGTCGATCGGCCGCCCCTGGTAGGTCATATCGACCAACGACTGCACGGTGTCCTCGCCGGCTTGCTCCTCCAGAAAGATCGGACCGTAATCGCGCGTCCAGATCGTCTGGGTGGCCACTGTCAGAATCTCGAAGTTGTCGCCGGTAATGCCCAGTGCATCGAGCGTATTGTTCAGTTGATTCTGTTGCCAGGCGTTATTGACCAGCAGAAAAACGGTCACCGCCGGATCGCCGTCGAGCGCCTGGAGCATCTGGTTGAAAGTCGTGCGCTCCCGGTCGTACCCCAACTCCACCGGATAATGGATGATCACGCCGCTCATGTGCTCGAACTCGGCCGGCGTGCGCACGGCGGCTGCGGGCGGTGTGCGGGGAATCAGCGGCAGCAACAGCGGCTCCGAGGGTTGCACGCCCTGCTTGCGCAGCGCGGCAGCGGCATAGACGAGTCCCTCGTCATAGGTCAACCCGAGCTCGGCCAAATGTCCGTTGCGCTCCATCAAATTCGCATACACCGCCGGATACGCGGGCAACGCCAGCGGCGGACCGGCATCCAATTCATCCAAAGAGGCCAAGACTCGATCCAGCGACTGCCGGTCGGCCAGCGCGGGCGCCGTCAACAAAGCGAAAATCATGACGCAAACGACAAGGCGTAAAAATTTCATTCCACTCCCCAGGCAAATATTGTGGAGCCAATGGTAGCAGACTTTCACGAACAGTGAATAGCGTCAGGGAAGGATCTCGATCGGCGTGCCTTCGGCCACCGTCGCCCACAATTGGGCCATTTCGGCGTCGGTCAGAGCGATGCAGCCGTGCGTCCAGTCATACCAGCGATGGAAGCGCCCGATCCACCCCAGGCGCTTGGAGATGCCGTGAATCATGATATCCCCGCCCGGGCTGCATCCCTGCTCGGCCGCCGCGGCCAGGTCCCCCGCATCGGGATACGACACGTGAAACGAGCGAAAGCAACAACTGTCCGGATTGCTCCAATCAAGCACATAACTGCCCTCGGGAGTTTTGTTGTCGCCTTGGCACACCTTGTCGCCGCGCGGTTGCCGCCCCAGCGATATGGGATAACGAACCAATTCGCGCTCGTCGCTCATCACCGCCAGACGCCGTGCTGATTTATACACGATCAAATGAGTGACCGGCGCATCGGTGGGAATCGGCTGCACCGGCCATAAGTAATAGACAATCGCCGCCGTTAAACAAGCCGACAACACGCCGGCGATAATCGCCAACCGTTTCATTGGTACTTCCCGCATTGTGCGTCGCTACGATTTTGGACCAACACGGCGCGAAGAATGTTCCGACTAGTTAACATTTCGCAGGCAACGATACACCGCCAGGCGCAAATCGTGCTGGCGCGGATCTTCCCAGACATCGATGCTCATTTTGTTCATCACGTAAGCGAAAGATCGGAAGAGCACACGTCTGAACTCCAGTCACCGAATACGATC
>CALBTQ010000843.1 GCA_937967875.1 uncultured Pseudomonadota bacterium | reverse complement strand
GATCGTATTCGGTGACTGGAGTTCAGACGTGTGCTCTTCCGATCTCTACCCCGGCACGGCGCTGGGCGACGAAGCGATGCGGCTCAACCTGTTCACCGGCGATCCGGACGATCTGCCGTCGAGTTTCAAAGACCGCTCGGTGCTGGCGATTCCCGATCGGCGGCGCGTACGGCGGCTGTACCAGCTTTTCCGCGTGCTGGTCACATTGCGCGCATCCAAGCGCACCGCCGATCGGCTGTCGCGCCTGCCGCTGTATCCGTTGTATTGGTTGATCGGCCGATTTTTCGAGGGACTGGTGAAATCGCGCGGCATTTACCGCATCCGCGTGAGCGCGCGCGATTTCCTGACGCTGACGTGGCGCTACTTGCGCGGTTGACGCCTCAGCTTTTTTTCCGTTTCAGATCCAACGCGGTAGTGAGCCCTTTTTCGAGCACGGTTTTAACCGCGATGCGCAAGGGCGTGGCGACGTAGAAACACGTGCCGAATTTTTTCAACCGCCGTTCGTCGATGTTCAGGCCGAGGCCGGGCGTTTGCGGCACGTCGATCGTGCCGTCGGCGTGCACCTCGATCGGCGCGATGACTCCCTCGCGACATTTGGGAATCCACCCCGGCGGCTCGAGGGGATATTCGAGCAGGCGCCGATTTTCCCAGGCGGCGAAGGCGTGGAGGTTGATCATCAGGCCGATGCCGTTGGTCCAGGTATGCGGCGAAAATCCGAGTTTTCGCCGGCGGCATTCTTCCATGATCCGCTTGCTGGTGGTCAGACCGCCGCAAAAAGTGGCGTCGGGTTGGTACATGTCGAGGCATTTGTGTTCGAGCAGCGCGCGCACCTCGTGGAAGTCGCCGAGCAACTCGGCCCCGGCGATAGGCGTCTTCACCGCGCGACGCAGTTTGGCCATGTCGTCCCACTTGAGCAGATCGAGCGGTTCTTCGATCCAGGCGATGCCCAGGTCGTCACAGGCCTTGCCGAAATTGAGCGCATAGTCGTAATCCCACTCCGGCGTCGGCGCGACCACCGAAACCGGCCAACCCTGGTTGGCGTCGACGGCGATGGTGAAATCGTCGCCCAGCTCGCGGCGCACATCGCTCAGGACGGAAATATCGTCTTTGCGTTCCGGGTCCTTCACGCGGATTTTAATTGCATCAATGCCCATGTCGCGGATCGTATCGAGGTAGTTCGTGCGCCGGCCGAACGACCGCACTTCGCCGGTGGAGGCATAGACCTTGGCGCGAAAAACCGTCTCCGGCTTATCCTGCAGCAGTTGATAGACCGGCTTGTTTTCCTTTTGGCCGATGATGTCCCAGAGCGCCGCTTCGATCCACCAATTGCGCCAGCCGAGGTACGAAGCCTCGCGCAGCAGCTTGCGCGCCTTGACCAGATCGTCGGCCGGCGCGCCGATGAGATATCCGCCGATCAGTTCGCCCAAGCCCTGACGCTCGGTGGACATAGCACTGCCCGCGCCGACGCCGACCAGACCGTCGTCGGTGGTCAGACGAATCAGCGTGAAGCGGTTGTGCGTCTGCGGGAAGCCGGGAATCCACGAGGGATAAAAAGGCGCCGGCAGCGGCACGCTGACATGGAACAATTCGATGCGCTCGATTTTGCTCATCCGTTGCACTCCTGTCGGTCGAACTTGTCAGAGACTATTTTCTACCATAAAAACCGTGCGGATACACCGATCACATCATTATATATAGTATATGCGATAATATCATTTCTTTGCCCCAAAAGAGAGCGGTTGATTTTCAACAAGACGACAACTATTCTTGGCGCAATAGACGAAATCGGCTTATCTTAAAACAACAAAGCGAGATTCATCCGTTGAATATCTCTTTGCCCGAGTCGAAACGAGAGACATCGTTCCTGCATTATTTTCTGCTCGGATCGATTTTTTTCTTGGCGATGATCGTTCAATATTTCTATTTTCGTTTCGACGGTCGTTCGTTGCCCGATCACGACATCTTTTTTGGCGGTTGGTTTTTCAGTATTTATCATTTTTTACTCGGCGATCACTCGCTGCCGGCCATGTTCGAGCAAATCGGGCGCGAAAATCCGACCTATCCGTTCATCACGATACTCCTCAGTTGCCTGTCCTACTTCGTTTCGCTGAACCTACCCTTTTTCCGGTTGTTCACCTTCGCGTTTTATTTGTTGATGATTCTGGCCGGGTACCGTATCGGCGACCGACTGGCGAACAAAAATGTGGGATTGCTGTGCGCCTTCGTCCTGGCGACCCTGCCGGTGTTCGACAATTCCAGCCGCAAGTTTGATCTGCAATTTCACGCCGTCACGATCGTGTTGTGGGCTTACTATTATGCGCTGACCATTTTTAAAACGAACTGGACCTTCCGTCACACGATCATGCTCGGATTGTTGACCGGCATCGCGATCACCACGCACCCCACAGCGGTCGTGACATTAATTCCGTTGCTTTTCTTTTTGTTCATTTACGTTTTGACCGAAGGAAAACAAGCTCCGTGGCGCTGGCTGAAAATCGCCCTGTTTATCATTGTCGCCGCATTGCCGGCGCTGTTATTCTTGGATTATTTTATTACACCCTACTTCATTAAAATGCACAATACCGTTTCTTTTTCCGGGAAAGCAGGCGTCTTTTCATTATTCCCCAAACGTTTGGAAAGCTATCTGACACAAAATCATCGCGTTTCCCTGGGCCCATTTTACATCCGTCTAGTGGCGCCGGCCTTCGTGTTGTCCATCGTCTCCCTCATCCTCAACAAGTCGCGCCGCTTGCATCAAGCCCTATTGCTCTTTTCGATTTTTTGGATTTTCGGGGCAATGGCTTGCGCCTTTCCGGCGGGACTGCTGCCGAACGATTTCCAATTTCTCTATGCGCCGACGGCGATCTTGCTGATCGTAGAAACGCACGCGCTATTCGACCTGGGCAGTCGACGTCGCTGGACCACTCCGCTTGCCTTTTTAATCGTAATCGCGCTAGTGATCGGCGGCGTATGGACAAAGTCGCAGGCGTTGACCGTAATGCCCGCCGACCAATATTTCAACAAGGCGCTGGATTTCCGCACCGAAATGCGCTCACTGATCGTAACCAAGGATTTCGGCCGGGCGATCATCGACGTTTGGACCAATAGCGACACGCCGACGCACATCACCATCCGGCAGATGGAAATCGTACGGGACGATCATTCGCTCAAACTCGTGCCGAATATAAATATGTATTACACCCTGCGCACCCTCGGCGCTTTCGCCGACAAACGGCTCAGCCTGCCGACGCCCCGCCGCGAGGGCTTGCCGCGCTACCGGCTTTTCTTTTATCGCGGGCATGCTCCGCTCAGCGAGAAGGAACTTGCCGCGCTCCTGCGTCAGATCCAGCTATTGGACCCGCACTATCGATCGCGGGAACAGTATATTTTCGAAAAAAGAAGCATACGTATGATCGTTCCAATGCAATCTTTCGACTACCTGTTCGCCATCATGCAAAAAACCAACTGACCGCATCCCGAGTTGATTTTCCACCGGTCGCTCTCTATTCTCAGGGCACCGGTTTCACCCACGGAGAAAGGATGGTTGCGTGCGCCCACGATCGAGTCTCTCCGCCGCACTCTCCAGCCCGACGATCGGCTGCTGCCTGCTGGCCGGGTTGTTGATCTGGGTGACCCTGGCGCACGTCGCCTTCGCCCGGTTCGACGGCCGCTCGTTGCCCGACCACGATTACTTCAACGCGCGCCCGTTTCTCTCCGTCTACGGTAAGACTCTGCAAACGCACACTGTCCATACTCTGACGAAAAGTATACAACGCTATCGCACTTACTATTTGCATCACACATATTCGCTGGCTGTGCCGGCCTATTTCACCGGCATTGACTTTTTCCGCTTTCACCTGTTCGGCTTGCCTTTTTACCTGCTGTTGATTCTCGGCGCGTACGCCACCGGACGTTTGCTGGTGCATCGGTCGTTCGGTCTGCTGTGCGCCTTCATCGCGGCCACCTTGCCGCTCTACGACAAGATCGGAAGAGCGTCGTGTAGGGAAAGAGTGTAGATCTCGGTG
>CALBTQ010000842.1 GCA_937967875.1 uncultured Pseudomonadota bacterium | reverse complement strand
CAGCCAACGGCGGGACTGCTGACGCACGCACCGCTTAAACGCAAAAAGAGAGGGCGCACCAAGCGCCCTCTCTGTTTTAATGTCCGACGATAAATCGGCGGTTCGCCGCCGCGGATTCGTTTACTTGCGCGTGTTGCGCTTTAGGTCGTGAATCCGTTTCTGCAACACTTTGACCTTCTTCGCGTCGCCCGCCTGGCGCACCTGGTCTTTTTCCTCGCGCAGCGCGGCGATCTTCTTCTTGACGTCGCTGGTCGGTTGCTTTTTCTTCTCGATATCGCGCGGGATGTTGAAGTGATCGAACAGGATGTCCAGCAGCTCTTCCTTCTTCATGCCGTGGACGCCCGCGATGTTTTCGATCTTCAGCGCTTCTTCGCGCAGCTTCGGAACGGTCAATTTGAGCAATGTTTCTTTATCCATCATCTTCCCCTATGGAATCGATTTCGTCGAAAAAGGGCTCGAATTGTAGTTTTGGCCCGCGGCCTTGTCAAGACTCGATCGAGGGGGCTATCGTAACGGTGGTTTTGACGACCGATGGGGGAATTTGCACCGTGAAGCGCCTGGGCATCCTGACCTTGCTGTTATTGCTGCTGATCGCCGTCGCCGACGCCGACGAAACGCCCGCCGCGTCCGCCGACAAACCGCGGGCGATCGACTGGCGTGCACTGGCCGCGATGATCGACACGGGCAAGCCTCTGCTGCTGTTGGACAACCGCACCAAAACCGCCTACGACCAGGGGTACATTCCCACCGCCGTCAACATTCCCGGTTACCTGTTCGACCGCGACGAAGTGCCCGGCCTGCCCGCCGACCGCGCGCTGCCGATCGTCTGCTATTGCAGCGGCGGCCACTGCGGCGTGAGCTGGTACGTCGCCGAACGGCTGCTGGATCTGGGCTTTGAACGCGTATTTGTCTACGACGGCGGCGTCGAGGAATGGAGCAAGATCGGCCAGATGACCATCAGCGCGCGCCACGCGAAATTGCCCGCGCTGGCCAAGGCCGATTTGCAGGCCCTGCGCGCCACCGGCGCGATCGTGCGCCTGCTCGACGTGCGCGCGCCGCAGGAATTCGCCGCCGGCTCGTTGCCCGGCGCGGTCAACCTGACGGTGGAGAACTGTCGTCCGCGGGCCGAGGGCATGCCCCCGAGCCTCGACGATCTGGTGATCGTTTTCGGCCAGGGCCGGTGGGACGGTCGCGCGTATCACGTGGCCGACCGACTGCGCGCCTGGGGTTACAAAAACGTACGCCTGTATCCCGGCGGTCTGAGCGATTGGAGCAAGCCGTGAAGCATCTTGCGTGGTTGTTGTGCGTGACGACGATCCTATTCTTCGCCGTCGCCTGCGACGGTTTCGACAACGGCGACGAGCGCCCCGCCGATCCGGCCGCGCCCGCCGACCGCGGCGATCCGTGGGACGGTAACGACGCCGACGACGACGATGACGACGACGACACATCCGGCGAGCCGGGCTCGACCTTCGATCCGGCGGCCAAGGGACCCTACGAGGTCGGCAACACCACGCGCATTTTCATCGACGACAAGCAGGTCGACCTGTGGGGCAACCGCGAGCTGATCTGCGACATCTGGTATCCCGCCGCGCCGGAAACCGCGACCATGCCGCCCGACACCATCGACCAATTCCTCGGCAAATGGTACCCGTTGGTCGAGCAGATTTTCGCCCTGCTCCTGCCCGCCGAGGAGGTCGCCAACTTCCTGAACGAAACGCGCAGCGTGCGCGACGCACCCATCGCCGCGGGCGGCCCCTGGCCGGTGGTCATCTTCTCGCACGGCAACGGCGGCGTGCGCTTCCAGAACATGCACCTGTGCGAGCATCTGGCCAGCCATGGCTTCATCGTCATTTCGCCCGACCACACCGGCAACGCGGCGGTGACGCCGCTGCCGCGCCAGTTGATCATCTTCAATCCGCTCGCCATGCTCTTCGAGTTTTTCTGGCGGCAGACCGACTTCTCGTTCCTCATCGACGCGGCCGCGTACCTCAACGAGTTCGACGAACAGGGCGCGTTTATCGGCAAAATCGACGCCGAGACGGTCGCGCTGGCCGGGCACAGCTTCGGCGCGGTCACCGCGCTGGAAGCGGCCAAGTACGATCCGCGCGTGGACGCGGTGGTCTCGCTGGCGGGCTTCTCCTTCCCGCTGGCCTTCGAAAATTTCCGCGCGCCGGTGATGTGCTTCTGGGGCTGGGAGGATCACACGCTGCAGGATCTGAGCGTCGTGCAGGCCATGCAGAACTACGAGAAGATCCCCACCACCAAGCTGTGGCTGAGCGTGCGCGACGCCGGGCACTACTCGTGGACCGACGTGTGCGACCTGGTGCCCACGCTGATGGGCAACGGCGACGGCTGCGGCGAAGGACATCGTCTGAAGGACGATTCGGTCTTTACCTTCGTCGACAACGAGACGATGTATAATCTGATGAACTATTACGTCACCGCGTTTCTGGCCTGGTCGTTGCGCGGCGACGATATGTGGGCGCCGTTGACGGAAAACATTATGCCCGAGCAAATTACGTATTACTGGACCATGCAATGAGCGAATCCGAACCTGCGAGACAAGCGAGCGCGCCGCGCGCGCCGGCGATGGACATGCACGTACACACCAAGTATTCAGACGCGTCGATCGCCGTGGCGCAACTGGTCGAGCTGTCGCAGAGCCGGCGGCTGGGCATCTGCGTGTGCGACCACAACGAAATCCGCGGCGCGATCGAGCTGTACGAACGCAACGAGATCGTCACGCTGCCGGGCATCGAAATCGGCAGCGCCGAACGGCTCGAGTTTCTCTGCTACTTCAACGATCCGGGCAGCCTGGAAGAATATTTCGTGCGCGAGGTCGAGCCCTACAAGGTCAACCGCTACTACGCGAAGCTCAGCAAGTCGTTCACCGAGCTGATTCCGGCGGCCAAGCAGTACGGCGCGATCGTCGCGCTGCCGCACCCCTTCGCGCCGGGTTGGAAGAATTTCAACTTCAACCGCAAGCGCAAGGAAAAGCTGCTCGAGCCCTCGTTCCTGGAGCACCTCGACCTGATCGAGGTCATCAACAGCCACATTCCCGATAACCGCAACTTCAAGGCGTTTCTGCTCAGCGAGATCCTGGACAAGTCGGTCTGCGCCGGCTCCGACGCCCACCGCCTTTCCGAGGTCGGCTCGGCGTACCTGAGCTTCGGGGCGATGCTCACCGCCGCGCAGATTTTCGATTTGCTGAAAAAACGCATCAAGGTCGGCTCGGACCAGCGCTTCAATTTCCACCGCACCGTCGGCACCAGCCGCAGCGTGATCATGAGCCACATCAAGCTGTATCTGTCCAAAAGAGACCAAGAGCGCTGGATGCTGCGCTACGACGAGGACGTCGCCTATGACCCCACGACCATGCCCGACCGCCGCTGCGGTATCGACCGCCGCCGTCGCGAACGGCAGGAAGCCGACCGCCGCCGCAAGGATCCGCCGAGCTGAGCGTTATATAATTCTCAATCCTGATCGTCGACCCGACTTCCGCGCGCCCCGTTTTCTATGTGGTAAATACCAGAAGTTTCAAGAGGACAATTTCGATTTAGGGTGTCCCAAAAAGAAAGCAGGGCGAAGTCGAACAACATAGAAATTAATTTCCTCTTCAAGCCCGCAGGGCGCTGGTCAATAGCGAAGGGCGAAGCCAAACCGCTTTGAAATGATTTTCCGCGCCGACTCTTCAAGCCCGCAGGGCGCAGGTCAGTAGCGAAGGGCGAAGCCCTGGTAAAAGATGGAGCAAATTCAAGCAAACCCCTGAAAGGGGTGCAGGTAAGATTCCTCCGCCCCTCCGGGGCTTTGGCGGCTCCGGGCTCCCCAATTCGGAAGTCAGGAAGTAACAATCTGAACGTTATTCCTCAATCCTGATCGTCGATGTAGCCGAAGTAGCGCGCCATCCAGTACGGCAGCAGGTAGTCGGCCGGCTGAATCACATACTGCTCGTTGGCCGTGCACGATTGGTGTTCGTAGGGGTTGGACCACCAAGTAAACGTCTTCGGGCAGCGCTGATAGACCGGCACCGGATCGAAGGTCAGGTACTCGCCGTCGAAGCGGCTCTCGCAGGTCATGTCGGTCGGGTACAGATCCTCGCCCACTTCCAGGTCGATCATCGTTTTGCTTTCCGGGAACTGGCGCAGGCCGCACACCGCGTCGTTGATCGCCGCCACGTCCTGCCCGGTCGAATCGGGCCCCACGCGTTTCATCGACGCGTACATCAGCGACCAGGCCGCGTTGTGCTGCACGGCCATGCGCCGCTCGTTGTCCTTGAAGTGGAACATATAATCCTCCAGCGCCTGCTGGAACATCGCGCGCATCGCCGGATCGTGCTCGAACCAGACCAGCGTGAACATGTGACAAAAGGCCATCGCCATGTTGTTCCAGTTCGATTTGCATCCGCTCGGGCCGATGTACAGGCCGATCAGCCACAGCCAGTTCTGGTAGGGCATCGGCGGGGTGAGGAACTGGTCGATGCAGTCGTTGGGGCCTTCCTTTTGCAACAGGCAGTTGTCGTAGTAGTCGCGCAGGTCCTCGCGGCCCGAGGCGATCGCGCCTTGCAGCACCATGTTCAGGCCCATCACCGCGTTGAAGCCGGGAAAGTCGGTCAGCGCCAGCAACCAGAAGCGACCGTGCTCGGTGATGCGTCCGTCCCAATCGACGAAGGCCATGTCGTTTTGCATCAGGTGTTCGGCGATGTCCTCGAGCAACGCCGCCGCGCGATTGCGCACGCCTTCGTCGTCGACCAGCTTGTACACCGCGCCCAGCGCCAGCATGTGCCCGGCGTACTCGTCCTGACTGACGTTGTCGAGCCAGCAATAACCGGCGTATTCGGCGCTCACCTGATGATCCGTGCGCACGAACGCCGCCTCGTCCACGTCATAGACCAGGATCGTGCCGTCGGTGTCGACCTTCACCCACTGGTTGTCGTCCTTCTCCGGATCGGGCACGTAGCGCAGCGGATCGGTCGGGCAGTTCATGCCCGCGATGCCCGGCGTGATGTACTCGCGCGTGTAGATGCCGTCCACGCCGGTGATGCGCATGCCGATCTCCAGGCCGTCCATAAGCACGTGCAGGTTGTCGAGCGCTTCCTGCTCGTGCGTGACCGCATAGCGGAACGCCTGCGAAGCGACGTACAGGCCGGTCCACAGGCCGTCGTTTTCGCCCGGATGCCAGTTGGTGACGTCGTCATACGTGCCGTCCTCTTCGGTCAACGGCGCGGGCAGCGTCGCGTGATGGATGCGCCCGTGGTCCGGATGCAGATGCAGGCGCGCGGCCAACTCGTCGTAATGCGCGGCTTTGTCGGCCAGCGACGCCGCGGTGGCGTGCGGATCGTCCGCGCAATCGTCGATCACCGGCGAACCGTAGGTCCACGGATCGACGCACACGCCGTCTTCGCAGACCTGCCCGTAATCGGCCATGCACTCGATCGTCGTCCACTGGCCGTCGATGCATTGTTCGGCCTGCATGATGTCTTGCGAGCAACGCTTCTCGCCCTCTTCGCACTCGGCGGTGTCGTCATCGTCGTCGTCGGGCGTCGCGTCGTCGTCATCGTCGCCGGTGTCGTCGTCGTCATCGTCGGCGGCGGAATCGTCATTGTCGTCGTTATCGTCGTCATCGTCCCCGCAGGCGCCGGCCAGCAGCGACAACGACAACAACAGCGCGATCAACATCAGGTGAAACATGCGGATCTTCATGGCCCGACTCCTTACGGCTGGTTTTCTCCCGCCCAGGTTAACACGGCTCCCCCGTCATCGGAAGAATGAAAAAGCGATATTGTCCGAAGTCCCCTTATGAGCCTCGTCAGAGGCGAAAGAGTGTAGCCTGGGGCGTAAGCCCCAGGATTAAAGCAAAGTCAATATTCGACACTCTGTCGCCCCTACGGGGCTTGGGAAAATGGGCTCTTTTCCCCGGGGCTCACGCCCCGGGCTACAAATCTATCGCCCCTGACGGGGCTGTTTGTCGCCTATCGGCACATTTCTCCTTGGTCCGGGGTTCAGAGCTCCTTTCTTGCCGCGCGAATTGGAGCCTGTCTTTATAAAAAGACAACTTCAATCATGTGCACCATCTGCGTTCTTGTTCCTCGCGTCGGCGGCGTGGTACGCTGGCGCATGTTTCGCGCGCCGTGGCGTTTTTTAATTTTCCTGCTTCTCTCGCTGTGGTTTGCCGCCGGGATCGACGGCGCGCACGCCCCGGCCGAGCGCCTGTTTTATGCGCAAACGCGCGCGTTGGCCCGCCTGTCGGTCGACCTGTCCCTCGACATCGAAGCGTTGGAGCTGGCCGACGCGCTCGGCGAAAAAACCGTCGCGCCCGAACGTCCCGGCGTGGCGCTGATCGCGCTGCCCTTCTACGCGTTGGGGCGCCTGGTCGGCAAGATGACCGGCGACGATCCGCGCGATCCCCGCGGCCTGACCGCGCAACTGACCTCGCTGGCCGCCGCCTTCGCCGGCGCCGCCGCCGTGCTCGCGCTGATGCAGGCCGGGCTGGCAATGGGTCTGCGCCGCCACTCCACCGCGCTCATGGGAATCCTCATCGCCGTGGCCACGCCGCTGTGGCCTTACGGCGCGCGACTGGCCCCGCCCGCCTTCGGTTTGCTGGCGCTGGCCTGGATCGTCTACCCGCTGCTGCGTATCGATCACGAAGACAACCGCGTGGCGCTGCGCTGGATGCTCGGCGTCGGTCTGGGATTGGCGCTGCTGTTGGACGACGTGTTTCTGCTGTGCTTGCCGCTGCTGGTCCTGTGGGCGTTGGTGCGCCTGCCGCGATTGATCGGCCGCCCGGGCTATCTGATGGCCTTCGCGCTGCCGTTGACGCTGGCCGGCATTGTCTTCGCCTGGCACAACCATCATGCCTACGGCGGCATGTTCGACGCGCCCGACGGCATGGCGATTCATGCGCACCTGCTGCAAACCTATCTGAACGCGCCGGCCAAACAGGCGACCTCGTTTTTCTCCCACCACCTGTGGCCCGGCGCGAAATTTCTGCTGTTCAACTCCGGCCCGATGGGCGAGGCGCTGGCCCGCGCGCGGCAGTTGCCCGACGTGTTGCGCGCGGTCGATTTTCGCGGCGCATTCACCTGGTGCCCGCTGCTGTGGCTGGGCTTTCTCGGCGGCTGGGCGCTCGGGCGCGATCCCGACGTCAAAGGCGTGCAGCGGTTGCTGATGCTGTTTTTCCTCGCCGCGATCGGCCTGCGCGGCGTGGCGCAGGAAATGACGCCGCCGTACCTGTACGACATCGCCGTCACGCTGCCGTTCTGGCTGGCGTGGCTGCTGGGCGTGGGCTTTTTCATCGAGTATCACGTGCTGAGCATGCGCGGGAAAATCTTCAAGGTGCTGTTTATCGCCGCGCTGCTGTTGTTCTTCGCCGTCGCCGTCGGCAACGCAACGATGGCCGTGGCGCGCCATCATCTCGGTTCGGCTCCGCGCACGGTCGCCCACTGGTTCGCCGCGCCCGCCGCGAGCGAACCGGCCGCCGGCGAACCGCTCGCCGAGTTGCCCGTCGTGTCGCGCGCGGATTATTTTTCCGACCTCAACCAGGCGGTCGACTGGGCGACGCAGGAACCGGCCTCGCTGGCGCGCACGCTCTGGCCGGGCGCGAACAATCTGCCGCTCTATTTGCCGCTGCTGATCGCCCTGGGTTTGCTGCCCGCGCTGGCCGGCGGTTTGACGATCATCGTGCTGCGTCGCCGCGAGAAATCGGCCGATGACGACGAGGACGACGAGGATCTACCCGCGCCCGTTACGCCGCGCCGGCGCGCCACGGATCGTCGCGAACCCGACGAAGAGGAGGACGAGGACGACGAAGAGGAGGTCGACGACCCGGTCGAGGGCGACGAGGAAAGCGACGAGGACGATTAATCGTTGACCAACTGCGCCGGGGTCGCGGGGTTGAGCATGACGTCGGCGTCCAGCACGCCGTGCGGCGCTTCGATGTCGATCGCCAGGGGCAGGAAATTTTCCGACGTATCGTGCGCCAGCAGCACGTCGGCGCGCACGATCTCGCGATCGCCCGCGTTCATCGTCAGCATCGTAGGCGTCAGCTCCACGTTGTTGAAAGCGATGCGGATATGCACGTCGCGCGGATCGCGCGTTTCCACCTCGACCCACAAATGCCGGTTAAGGGCGCGCGCCAGCGTTTCACCGCGAATTTCGATTTTGGTCGCGGCCGATTGCGGGAAAGAGTCGCGCTGCGCCAGCCAGTAAGTTTGCGGTCCGTTGTTGATTCGGCTGTAGAAATGCAGGTAATACAGCCCGCCGTTGTTGGTTTCCGGCGCGATCGCCGTTTCAGCCGTTTGCGGACTGAGCAACATGAAGCCGCCGGTCGGCCGATCGGCCAGCCGCCACCCCGACATGCGCAGGTAACTGTTGTTCGTACCGGGATCGACCGGCACGCCCCAATGGAAATTCGTCTGGCACATGAACCGCGCCGCCGCGCCGTGGGCGAACACGCAATGCTTGGACGAGTCCAATTGCAGACCGGCATTGCGCAACTCCCGCGCAACGTTCACGAACTGCGACACGTGCCGCACCCGCCGCAGCATCTCCAGCGACGAATCGTAGCCGCGCTCCAGCCCGGCCTGGGCATAGGGAAACTCGCCGCCGTGACTGCCGCGATGGGCCAGGCGCACACGTTCGGCGACCATGAACAGCATAAAGACCATCACCACGACCCAGACCACGCGCAGCAGGCGGCGTTTCGTCTGGCGGTTGATCCACTCCCGGATCGGAATGAACGAACGGCCCAGGGTGATCGCCAGCGCGTACATTCCCAGCGCCGCGGGCATCACCCAAAACATAAAAGGCGACGGCAGCAGATCGGACCAGCCGGGATAGCCGGCCATGAGCACCACGGCCATGAGCACCGACGCCACCAGTGGCGACAGCAACCGGCGCAAGGCGAGATAGGAAAGCAACGCGGCGCCGAGAATCCACATCGCCGAGCCGATGAAGATCGTCGCCGGGTCGGGCCAGATTTCCCGCAGCAACAGCGCGCTGATCAAGGGGAGGTTTTTGGCCGGTTGCTCCATGCCGCGCAGCCACTCCAGCCGTTCGGGCAGCACGATGCCGCCGCTGAGCACGGCCGCATGCGCCAACACCGCTCCGGTGATCGGCAGCAACAACTCGAGCATGGCGCTAGGGAACGGCTGCTCCCGATCGTCCGGCACGACTGTTCTCCCATTTCGTTAGCGAAAATCCTGTCGAATAGAATACGGATCGAGCGCCTTGCCTGCAAGTCACCGGCAGGTTAAGTTCCAACGAACGATGCAACCCCGGGAGTTCGGCATGAAAAAAACGATTTTCGCCCTGACCGTCATTCTCGTTTTGACCGCCGCGATCGTCTCGGCCGCGCCGCGCGGCGAAACGCTGTTGCGCCCGTATTTACAGTACGCCGGGCCGCTCGCCGCGCCGACCAAAGAGGCCCCGCCGCAGGTGGGCGACACGCGCGAATTCTGGGGCTGGGACCTGTCGCAGATGCCGCCGGCCGACGTGCAGATTCAGGCGACCTGCCGCGGCGTGAGCGACCACGGGTACGTGTTCGTCGCCGACGATCAGTGGAACGTGGCGATGGATCAGGACGACGTCGACACCATTTTGCAGGCCTGGGACGAGGCGACGCCCGCCGGTTCGGTCGACGAGAACGCGGGCATCTACGACATCGAAACCGACGTCTACGGACCCGAACCCGACGTCGACGGCTGGCCGGGCGTGGTGCTGTTTTATTACGAGCTCGGCTGCTTCATGGGCCAGTGTTTCGACGGCTTCTACCGCTACGAGGACCAGGGCGACAGCGCGATCAGCAACCAGTTGGACATGCTGCACCTGGAGGCGACGCAATCCGCGCCGGCCGGCGATTACATGCTGGGCGTGGCCGGGCACGAGTTCAACCACATTATCCAGCTGACATACGACCTCCACGA
>CALBTQ010000841.1 GCA_937967875.1 uncultured Pseudomonadota bacterium | reverse complement strand
GCCGCATCAGGGCTTCTTGCCCTGCATCTTTTGATGATAGATGGCGAACCACTCGGCCATCTCGCCTTCGCGCTGGCGACGCTCGGCCTCCTGCTTGCGCTGCCGCAGCACCTCCAGCCGGTTAAAGATCTCGCGCTGGACCACCGAAGGGTCATAGATCGAATCAAAGGTAAACTGGCCTTGCCCTGCCGTCTCGATCACCACATTGCCCCGTTTGATGAGCGAGGCCCAAAAGTTGGGGACCACAAAGTGGACGTCTTGGATATTCTCCAGGTTGGCCTGGCGGCGCGTCTCGCGGGCCAGGAACGGCGTCCGCTCGATATCAATGATATCCGTGGGCGTGACCACATAGAGATCGTTCCGCCAGTCCTCGTACTGCCACATCAGCCAGAAGAAAAGCCCGCCCAACACGGGCAACGCCAACAGCAACACAACCAGCCAAGAAAGGCCCGGCAAAGGTTGCAGCAGCAACAGGATCGTCGCCGCCAGGGCCATGGAGAGCAACACCAGCGGCGGCAAGACGCCCTGCAACAGGACGATCCAATGCTTGCGCCAGATGATGGCGTTTATCAAGGCCGTGGGACCCTAATGAGGGAGTAACTTGTGGCGGAAGGCTCCGACCAGGAAAAAACCGAACCCGCAACTCCACGGAAGCGGGAGAAGGTTCGCGAACAGGGGAACGTGGCGCAAAGCCGCGAGATCCCCAGCGCCGTCGTGTTGGCAGTGGCCATGATGGTCTTCACCATGGGCGCCGACTGGCACTGGCAACGGTTGCTGAGCCTGTTTCAGTATCCGTTCACGCTGATCGGCCAGTTCGAGATCAATACCGAAACCCTACGCCCGGTGGTGATCGAGATCGTCTTCCGTATGTTCCTGTTCATGATGCCGCTGATGATCGCGGTGCTGGTGATGGGCGTCACTTCCAATGTGGTGCAGGTGGGCATTCTGTACGCGCGCGAGGCGATGACCCCGCAACTGGGCCGCCTCAATCCGATCAGCGGCGCGAAGAACATGATTTCGATCAAGAGCCTGGGCGAGGCGATCAAAAACCTGTTCAAGGTGCTCATCCTCAGCGTCGTGGTCTGGACGGTGATGGACGATCGCTTCGAGGAATTGCTGGGCATGAGCCGCCTCGACGCGCGGGATATCTTCGCCTACCTGATGTACCTGATGTACCAGATCATGCTGCGCACGACCATTTTGCTGGTTGTGCTGGGCATTCTCGATTACGCCTTCCAGCGCTGGCAGTGGGAGCGGCGCAACCGCATGACCAAAGATGAGGTCAAGGACGAATACAAGCAGATGGAAGGCGACCCGAAGATCAAGGCGCGCATCCGGTCGATCCAGCGCGAAATCGCCATGCGCCGCATGATGGCCGAAGTGCCCAAGGCCGACGTGGTGATCACCAACCCCACGCACGTGGCGGTGGCGTTGCGCTACGATCGCGCGGCGTATGCGGCTCCGCGCGTGGTGGCCAAAGGGCGCGGGGTGATCGCCGCGAAGATTCGCGAAATCGCCTCGCTCAACGGCGTGCCGATTCTCGAGCGTCCCGCCCTGGCGCGCGAGTTGTACCGCCTGGTCAAACTCGAGCAGGAAATCCCGCGCGCGCTGTACCAAGCGGTGGCCGAGATTCTGGCCTACGTCTATAACCTGAGAGAGAAACGGAGCGGATGAGATGGCGGAAATGTCGTCCAATCGTGTGCTGCCGGGCTTTTTGAAGAACACCGACATGGTGCTGGCCATCGGGTTGGTGGCGGTGCTGATCGTGATGATCGTGCCCATCCCGACGTTCCTGATGGACATTCTGCTGACCATCTCCATCTTCCTGGGCTTGTTGATTCTGATGGTCGGTCTGTACATCGACCGGCCGCTGGACTTCTCGTCGTTCCCGTCGGTGTTGCTGATCGCCACGCTGTTCCGCCTGTCGCTGAACGTGGCGACCACGCGGTTGATTCTGTTGCACGGCAACGAGGGCACCGACGCGGCGGGGCGGGTGATTCAGGCGTTCGGGCAGTTCGTGGTCGGCGGCAGCTACGTGGTCGGTCTGATCATCTTCATCGTACTGGTGATCATCAACTTCCTGGTCATCACCAAGGGCGCCACGCGCATCGCCGAAGTCACCGCGCGTTTCACCTTGGACGCCATGCCCGGCAAGCAGATGGCCATCGACGCGGATCTCAACTCCGGCCTGATCGACGAGGAAGGCGCGCGCGAACGCCGGGCGTCGATCGAACAGCAGGCCGACTTCTACGGCGCGATGGACGGCGCCGCCAAGTTCGTCCGCGGCGACGCGATCGCCGGCATCATCATCACGCTGGTCAACATCATCGGCGGTCTGACCATCGGCATCGCGCAAAAGGGCATGGATGCGGCGAACGCGGCCAGCACCTACACGCTGCTGTCGGTCGGCGACGGTCTGGTCAGCCAGATCCCCGCGCTGATCATCTCGACCTCCGCCGGTATCATCGTCACGCGCGCCAGCAGCCGCGCCGACCTGGCCGGTGAAATCGGCTGGCAGTTGCTGGGCAAAACCAAGGTCCTGTTCATCACCGCCGGCTTGCTGGCTTTCTTTGCGTTCATCCCCGGCCTGCCGTTCGCTCCGTTCATTCTGCTGGCCATCGTGATCGCCTTCGTCGGCATACAGACCCGCACCGCGCAGCAGAAGGCCGCCGAGGAACTGCCGGTGATCGAGGAAGAACCGCCGGCGCCGGAATTGATCGAAGACTTCCTGACCATCGACCTGATCGAACTGGAGGTCGGTTACGGCCTGATCAACCTGGTCGACGCGGAACAGGGCGGCGAGTTGCTCGACAAGATCCGCGCCCTGCGCAAACAGTACGCGCAACGCATGGGCGTGATCATTCCGCCGATCCACATCCGCGACAACCTGCAGCTCAAACCGGGCCAGTACAAGATCATGATCAAGGGCATCGAGGTGGGTGCGGGCGACCTGATGCCCGACCGCTTGCTTGCCATGGACCCCGGTACTGTTGACAAGCAAATCGACGGAATTCCGACGGTCGAGCCCGCCTTCGGCCTGCCGGCGGTCTGGATCCGGCGGCGCGAGCGCGAGCAGGCGCAGTTCGCCGGTTACACGGTCGTCGATCTGTCGACGGTCATCACGACGCATCTATCCGAAATCTTTAGACTTCATTCCTTCGAGTTGCTCGGGAGGCAGGAGGTCAGTCACCTGCTGGACAACCTCAAGAAAGAATATCCGAAGGTTGTGGACGAGTTGGTCCCCAATTTGCTTAGTTTGGGGGTGGTGCAAAAAGTGCTGCGCAATTTGCTGCGCGAGGAGGTGGGCATCCGCGACCTGCTGACCGTGGTGGAAACCCTGGCCGATTACGCGACCATGACGCGCGATCCGGACGTGCTGACCGAGTACGTGCGCCAGGCGCTAGCCCGCAACATCACCTCGCATTTCATGGGCGATGACAACTCGATTCCGCTGATGACCCTCGACGGGCGGGTCGAGCAGAAACTGGCCGATTCGGTGCAGCACACCGAGCAGGGATCGTATCTGGCGATCGATCCGGAACTGGCGCAAAAGATCGTCTCATCGGCCGAGAAGATCGTCTCGCGGTTCAGCGAGGCGGGAGCGCGGCCGGTGCTGCTGACCTCGCCGATCGTGCGCGGGCACTTGAAGCGGTTCCTCGATAAATTCGTGCCGGGCATCGCGGTGCTCAGCCATAACGAAATCGATCCGAGAGCGAAAATTTACTCTCTTGGCGCCTTAGGAGTGTAACCGATGCAAACCCGTAAGTTTGTCGTGGGCAACGTCAGCCAGGCCATCCAGGTGGTGAAAAAGGAGATGGGCGCGGATGCGATCATCCTCTCGATGCGCACGGTGCGCCAGCCCAACGGGCCGTTCGGCACGCGCCAGATGCTGGAAGTCACCGCCTCGCTGGATCGTCCGGTCGCCAAGCCGGAAAAGACCCTGCGCGCGGTGGTCGACGACAACGCGCCACCGGCCGACGAGGCGCGCGAGGTTGAGTTGTCGCTGGCCGACGTGATGCGCGAGATGGGCGTGTTGCGGCGCCGGTTGGAAATCATGGAAGAGACACTGGCGGAAAGTTCGCTCGAACAAAAGCTGTCGCAGGTTGCCTCGAACATCGACGACTTGCAGCTCTCGATGCGCGAGGTGCTCATGGCGCAGGATCGTCGCGAGCAAAGCGACGAGATGCTCTACAACGGCGATCTGGGCCGGCTGGTGCACGAGTTGCGCCTGTCGGGCATCGGCGACGACCTGGTGCGCGATCTGCTCAAGGACACCATGCAGCGCCTGGGCAAGCGCAGTCTGTCGCCGGACATCTACGGCGTGGATTACCTGGCGCAGTCGGTGATGGACCACGTGCGCATCGCCTCGCCCTTCGCGCCGGACAACGAGCAGCAGATTCACATGATCGTCGGGCCGACCGGCGTGGGTAAAACCACGACCATCGCCAAGCTGGCCGCGCAGCAGGTGTTCGGCCTGGAGCGCTCCGCGGCGTTTCTGACCGTCGACACTTTCCGCGTCGGCGCGATCGACCAGTTGCGCACCTACGCGCGCATTCTGGACGTGCCGCTGGAGGTGTGCCTGAGCGACGTCGAGGTGGTCGAGGCCGTGCGCCGCCACGCCGACAAGGACGTGCTGTTCATCGACACCGCCGGCTCGAGCCAGAAGGACGCAGCGATGATCGGCGAGCTGGCCAAGGTCTATCGTGCGGGCGTGCCGATGAACGTGCATTTGATCGTCTCGGCCGCCACCGACGGCCAGAACCTGCGCGACATCGCCGACCGCTACGGCGTCATGCCGCTGTCCAGCCTGATCGTCTCCAAATTGGATGAGGCAACCCACTTCGGCAGCGTGTATAATCTGATGCACAACGCGCGGCTGCCGTACTCCTGCTTCACCGTGGGACAGAACGTGCCCGACGATATCGAGGACGCCACGCCCGAACGCGTGGCCGATCTGCTGTTGTCAATTGCCGCCAAATGAACTAGAGAAGGGCGTAGATAAGTGGACCAGGCCGAATCCCTGCGCAAAAAGGCGAAAGAGCGTAAAAGCCAAATGGAACTGCAAGATGAGCGCGTGAAATACGTCGAAGGCAACCCGGTGCTGGTGGTGGCGGTCACCTCCGGCAAGGGCGGCGTGGGCAAGACCAATATCTGCGCCAACCTGGGCATCGCCTTGTCGCGCCTGGGCAAGCGTGTGCTGATTTTCGATACCGACCTGGGACTGGCCAACATCGATATCCTGCTGGGGCTCAAACCCGAGTTCAACATCAGTCACGTTTTCTCGGGCGAGAAGCGTTTGGACGAAGTGATCGTCGAAGGTCCGGAAGGTTTGCAGATTCTGCCGGCCAGCAGCGGCATCGAGGAAGTCACCACGCTCAGCGAAGCCACGCGCATGGATTTGCTGGCCCAGTTCGAAAATCTCGATCGGCAGATCGACATCATGTTGCTGGACACGGGCGCGGGCATCGGGACGAACGTGATGTACTTCAACGTGTCGGCCCAGTATATCCTGATCATCACCACTGCCGAACCGACCGCGATTACCGACGCTTACGCGATGATGAAAATATTGTCGACCAAGTACCAGGAAAAACGCTTCCAATTGTTGGTCAACATGGTCGCCGATGAAAAAGAGGCGATGGGCGTGTATCGACATCTCGCCCAGGTCGCCAACCGGTTCCTGGACATTTCCATCGATTTCTTCGGGTTTATCCCTCGCGATCCGCACATTCCGGCCTCGGTTCGACAACAAAAAGCGGTTATAACCGCTTTTCCGAATGCCCCATCTTCGAAGTTGTTTGAATCGCTCGCAAGCAGTATATTGTCTATGGAGATCCCCCGATCGCCGAAGGGGAATATCCAGTTTCTTTGGAGGCATGTACTGCGGGTAGGCTGAGGAGCGTTCGCTGCGCACCAGTACTAAAAAAGTTATCGCGGGTGTAGCCCTGTTGGCTTGTTTCCTGGCCGTGACGGCGGGAATCGCCATGCAGGTGCCGCCGATTACCGTTTTCAAGCGCACGCTGATCGCTACCGGCTCATTCGCCATGGCCGCTTTTCTCGGCGGCCTCATTTATGAGAAAATGTGGCGTAGATGACGGTTCCGGATATCAAAGACTACAAAGAGGCCGCCGATAACGGCCGCACGCAAATGCGGGATGAACTCATCCGGCATTACATGCCTTTGGTTAAACTGGTCGCCAACCGCATCATCCGCAAGCTGCCGCCGCAAATCGAACTCAACGACCTGATCAACGCCGGCGTCCTGGGGCTGATCGACGCGATCGACAAATTCGATCCCGCGCGCGACATCAAATTCGAAACCTACGCCGAATTCCGCATTCGCGGCTCGATCCTCGACGAACTGCGCAGCCTCGACTGGGTGCCGCGCTCGGTGCGCCAGAAGATCCACGAGCTGCAAAAAGCCATCGACAAAATCGAGGGCCGCCACAAGCGCGAGGCCTCCGACCAGGAGTTGGCCGACGAACTGGGCGTGCCGATTCAGGATTTCCACGAGCTGGTGCAACAGGCCAGCGGCGTGTCGCTCTTGTCGTTCGAAGATCTGGGCTACAACAAGGAGACCGGTCAGCGGCGCAACACGCTGGAATACTTCAAAGAGCCGCACAGCGAGAACATGATCACGCTGCTCAACCTCAAGGATGTGCGCGATATCATGGCGCAAAACATCGAAGCTCTGCCGAAAAACGAGCGTTTCGTGATCTCCATGTACTACTTCGACGAATTGACGATGAAGGAAATCGGTCTGGTGCTGGGCATTACCGAGAGCCGCGTATCGCAAATTCATAACAAGGCGATATTACGGCTGAAAGCCAAGCTTCGTCGCCAGTTGCGCGAAGATGCCGAAGATTTGCTGTAAACTAATCGTTCAGTTCTTCCGATGCAGTTAATGAAAGAGTTAATCTCTTTGGAATTGAGGCGTATATGCCCGAATTGAAAGCCGATGATACAATTTTGCTGGTAGACGATTTCACTACCATGCGCCGGATCATTCGGATACTATTGAACAAGAACGGTTTCGAAAACGTGGTCGAAGCCGACGACGGGCAATCGGCGCTCGATCGATTGAAAACCGGAGAGATTAAGCTGGTCATCGCCGACCTCACCATGCCGCGGATGTCGGGCACGGAGTTGCTGGCGACGGTCAGGGAAAACGAACAATGGTCTTCCCTGCCGTTCCTGCTGATGATGACCGAACAGGAGCGAATCGACGGCGGCGATCACTATGCGGATGCGCAAACGGGAGTGATCGTCAAACCGTTTACCAAGGAGATCCTGGCCCAACGGATCTCGACCTTTTACGCCTGACGAACACGGATGTTCGTAACGAAGGCAGGCCAGGGAAGGAGGGAGTCTCATGAGCCCGATTGGTGTCGCGAATACGATTGTCGGCGCCAGTGTCGTGGACAAGGTCCAGAACGCGCAACAATTGCAAGTCGACATTCAGCAGAAGCAGGCGGAAGCGGCGGCCGTGCGCGAGCAGAACCGCCAGCGCAATACGGTCAAGCAGACGCCCGACGGCGAAAAAGTGAAAATGCGCGAGCGCAACGAAGAGCGCCGGCAGCGTCGTCGTCAACGCAAGGACGAAAACGAAGAACAACAGGACGATCTGTTTGAGGAAGGTTCCGAACTCAAACACATCAATATCAAGGTGTAGATGCCGGAGAAGATAACCTTCAAGGCCGGGACGCCTCAAGTCGCCGCTCGGCAATCCACGCTTGTTCTCATCCCCCGTCGCGCACAAGTGTTGGCCAACCTGCAACAAGGCGAAAAACTTTCCGTACAGGTGCTGGAGAAGTTCGCCGACGGCAAGGTCATGCTCAAGATCAAGGGCGCGGCCGTCACCGCGCAGGCCAAGGGCGATTTCACCGTGGGCGAGCAGACGGACGTGGTGGTCGAGCGCAAGGGCAACGCGTTCGTTCTACAGCGCGTCGACAAGCCGCAGGCCGAGTTGGAGGAAGCGCTGGTGCGCGTCGTGCGCGCGCGTCTGGGCGGCTTCGAGGATCGCTCGTTGGATATCCTCAGCGTGCTCGAAGGCAAGGCGGCTTCCGCGCTCAGCGAGGCCAAGGGCGGACTGGCCGGTCTGATCGCGCGCATGAATCTGCTGGCCAAACACCTGTTCGAGGTCGAGGGCGATTTTTCCAAAACGCTGGCCAATCTGTCGGTGCTGCTGGGCATGTCGCCGGCGAGCGCGACCGACCGCATCAGCGAAGCGTTGGGGCGCAACCTGCCGGGCCTGCTGCAGCGCATTCTCGCGGCGGAAAAAAGCGAATGGGCGCAACTGGTGCAGCAGTTCCCGCAATTGTCGTCCGAGGACCTGGAGGCGCTCAACGCGCAGGCCGGCAAGCTCAAGGAGCAGATCGGCCTGTTCCGCGCGCTCAACGGTCTGTTCGAATCGCGCAACCTGCCGCTGCATCTGAACGCGCCGTTCGTCTTTCAGGGGAAGCCGGCGCCCACCGAGCTGTGGGTGTACAAACGCTACGACGCGCAAAAGCAGCGCAGCGACGATAAAACGACCAGCGCGTACATCAAGGTGCGCATGACCAACCTGGGCGAGGTGAAAGCGCTGATCATGGTCAGCGGCAAGAACGTGCGCGCTTCGATCTACACCGAACGCACCGAAGTGGCCGACACCATTCAGGGCGCGTTGCCCGAGTTGGTCGAGCACCTCGAGGCCGGCGGGCTCAAGCCGCAGGTCGCCGTGGTCGACAACCTCGACGAAGCGCCGAAACAAAACCTGCATGAACTGCTCTACGGCACCGGCGAGCAGCATGCGTTGAATGTGAAGGCATGAAGGACGACACGCCGAAAAAAGACCGCAAGGTCGCCGCGGCCATCGCCTACGACACCAAGAAGGATCGTGCGCCGCGCTTGACCGCCAAGGGCATGGGCGTGATCGCCGAGAAGATCATCGAAAAGGCGATCGCTGCCAACGTGCCGCTGCGCGAGGATCCCGACCTGGCCAGCGCGCTGGCCAAGCTGCCGCTGGGCGACGAGATCCCGCCCGAGTTGTACCAGGCCGTCGCCGAGGTGCTGGCCTTCCTCTACAAGCTCAACGGACGGATGAAAAATTAACGGTGTCGCTTCGCTTGGATTCGTTGGCAGGCGAAAATGTACTGGTTGAGTTTCTGCTGTTCTTCCGAATTCATTTCCATCCAGCGTAGGCCGAGGTGAAAGCGCTCGCCTTTGCCGCGGCGGATCGAACACACCACGCCGGTCAGCACCAACTCACCGAAGTTTTGCAGTTCCAGATGGATGTTGCGGATCGTCGCGCCGATGCGGATGCCCGCCTCGCGGGGGAAGGACAGGTTCACGCCTTCCTGGCTGATGTCCTCGACGCGCACCTTGCCGCCGGTGCGGTTCATGCCGATCATCGTGCAGTCGGCGCTGAGGGTGTCGGCCGGCTTTACACGGTAGGTGCGCCGGCGCTGATGCAGCACGACCTCGTCGGGCATGTCCACGACGAACTGGTCGCCCACCGTGCCTTTGCGGCCGTTGAATTGCGTGCGGAAGGAAAACAAACCCTGCTGCCGCGACAGCGTGAAGCAGATGTTCATCGCCGCCTGTTCGGGCAGATAGGAAGAGCGTCGTGTAGGGAAAGAGTGTAGATCTCGGTGGTCGCC
>CALBTQ010000840.1 GCA_937967875.1 uncultured Pseudomonadota bacterium | reverse complement strand
CGAAGGTTGGCGGAGAGTACGTCCCCCATTAAAGCAGAAGATCGGTCGCTGACAAGCGCCGAAGCGTCGGAAACCACTTCTTTTTCATCGGGAAAAAAACCACTTGACATTTAGGCCGGATTACCTGATATTTCTGCTCCCTGTTTGACAATTTGCGGACGAAATGCGGGAATAGCTCAGTGGTAGAGCACCGCCTTGCCAAGGCGGGGGTCGCGGGTTCAAATCCCGTTTCCCGCTTTTTTTGTTGGCGGCGTAGCCAAGTGGTAAGGCAGAGGTCTGCAAAACCTCCATACACCGGTTCAACTCCGGTCGCCGCCTTGTTTTCGTTAAAAATAGTTATCTCCTCATATCGGCCGATCTTGAATAATCCCAAAAGCGATCTGTCCTTATTTGCGGGACACCCTACTTAATTATTGTCGAGGAGCATGATATTCCATTATTCCCTAATATATCATAATGTTACAATACATAGCGTTTTGTGAACGATATCCCAAATTCGTTTTTTCATACAGCGAGCTCAATCTGAATATTAATAATACATCTGTAAAAACAAGAAAATAGAAGAGATTAGAAGAAGAGTTGAAAATAATAAAGTTTGTGTGTTTCGAAATTTATACAAGTTGACTTAGGGAATGGATGAAGAAGTAAAAGGCGCCTCCTCCGGTGATAAGCGTCGGCAGACGCAACGGAGGGTGAAGGGCCATGATCAGCCGCAACGGCAAAAGCCCGGTAAGGATAAGGGTAAAGACCATAAAGAAACGATCCGGCGATCCTCCGGATTCTTGCGCGTAACGCAACGTCGGCCAGATATAAATTTCCGTCCAGGCGCACATCAAGGTAACCAGGATGAAAGGGAGAATGAGGGTCTTTCCCCATTTGGCCAGGAACTGCCCTGTATCCTTATTGATCAGCTTGTCGATTGTCATGGAAAGCCCGATTACCCCGATGGCGATTCCCACGGTAAGCCCCAGCCAGATGATGACTCCAAAGAACACGCCGACTTTCTGGCCGATCAGGATCGCCAGATAGATGCCGAAAATTTCCAATGGCGCAATCGACATCATGACCGCCGCGCCAATGCCGCTTGGCTCGTCTTTTTCAACGGGCTCGTTTTCATGAGCGCCCAGCATTGCCCCGGCGATCAGCGCGAACAGCCCGCCGATAAAAAGCGCCATCATATGCATTTCCATGGAAACGATTTTGTAGTGATATAGGTTTGCCGGGATTTCGATGTAGAGGAAAAACACAATGAAACCGAAAACGATCAACACGGTTTTCCTGATGAATTGCGGGGCGTTTTGGTATTGCTTGTACAGGATGCCCAGGTACCAGGGAATGAAAAAGTCGATGGCCAAAGCCAAAATGATCGCGGTTGCCGCGTTCAGCCGATCGATGATTCGCCCTTGATCGAGCAATGCGCCATACAAACAAAAACGAACGTACAGGGCGAGAACGAAATCGAAGACAATTTCATAGACATTGACGCCAAATAGAAATTGGATGACTTTTTTCTTCAAGGTTTCCCCATCTTTCTAATTAAGGGACACCATTTAACTAAGGGACACCATACTTAATTATTGTCTATCCAAAAATGGCCGCTTTCCGCAAATTTTGCCCTACGGGGCAACAAGCCTATTTACCCAACCGAAAAACGCTTCTGAATATAAAACGATCTTTCCATGTTATTACAGATAATTAGCCGGCTGTCGTCATAATACGTGCATCTTCCATCAATAATGTCCCCTTTTTTATCCCTTTACCTCAGTTGCATTTATTCATGCCACAAGCGAAACTTATTTTCACTAGACGCATCGGGAGAATCCATGAAACCGTTTCGTTGGCTGACAATCTTCTGTTTGCTCGTTTTAATTCTCGCGACAATGTCCGCCTGTAAAAACGACGACGACGATGACGACAAGGAAGACCAGGATGACGTCGACGATGACGACGACCAGGACGATGATGACGATAACGACTCCGTGGATGACGACAATGACGATGACCGGTTGTTGCTCGTCGGCTTCGACGGCGAGCGTATTGCGTCCTGGCTGCAAACCGCTGACGGTTGGCAGAAAATGGACATTCCCCAGCCGGAACTGACCACGGACGAAACCGACTTTCGCCTCGGCCCCTCGCTGGTGGTCGACGGGCAAACAATACATTCCGCCTGGAACATCACGAACGAACAGACTTACTGCTCGACGACCAAACGCCACCAATGGCTGCTGTTCGACGAAGCGGACGGTTGGCGTTTCGTCGAGCGCGAGCCCACCGCCGCCGGACACAACGTGCGTCACCTCGGCTTGACGACGGACGGCGTTTTCTGGGCCGACACCTACTATCATTATTCGTGGTGGTATCCGAACGGCGACGGTTACGAACATGACGAGCAGCTCTACAATTTTACGGGAAACGCACCGGTCGCGGCCTACGATCTGCAGACCGGCAGCGTCGAAGCTTGGGCGATGCCCGCGACCGGCGGCTGGGCCGGCGTGTTGATCGAGTACGAGTTCGCTCCCTTTACTTTTTCGTTCTTGACCTTCGCCGACAGCCAATGGACCGAGACCGCGATGCCGCCCGACTGGCAAAACGGCTTTATCACCGCCCTGACGACCGACGACGCCCAAACCGGCTACGGCGTTTTTTGCGAAGTCGACGCCAAGGGCTTCTCTCTGATCCGGCTCGCAGCCGAGGGCTGGACGCAGATACCGACGCCGGACTCCTGCCTTGCGGGGGATCTCGCCTACGTTCCCCGCCGGCTGACCGGCGTCGCCGAACACGTGATCGGGTACTCCACTTACTGGACCGACAATCGCTTTCTCGAATTGCGCGACGGTCAATGGAACTGCCGGAGTACGATCGGTTACGAAACCGTAATTCGCGGTGCGGTTGTGCTGACCGACGGGCGCGCCTTCCTGTGGCTGGACCTGGACTTATCCTCGGATGATCCCGTGTTGGTGGAGGTCTTACCCGACTCGCTGGACACTATGAGCCTGCCGGACGACCTGCTGCGCATCGAGCAACTGCTGGCCGTCGGGCCCGACGTTCCCCCGCGCTTGTTGGTCGACGGCGCGCGGTAGAGATAATTCGGGACACCATACTTAATTATTGTCCATCCAAAAATGGCCGCTTTCGGCAATTTTTTCATTACAGGGCCACAATTCGATTTACCCAACTGAAAATAATACTTGAAAGTTAAACGAAGTTTCTCTGTTGTTCCTGATAATTAGCAGGTCGTCGCCTTAATGCGAACATTTTCCATCGATAATTCAGTATGGAGTCCCTTGATTAAACCAAAGATAACCAAGCCCCTGGTAATCGAATAGAATTCTGGTATCATCGCCGCGCAACTTTTCTTTTTTCTTAAAAAACCATATAGGAGCGCCACATGTCCCCAATGGATTCGATCGCCTATGACAAGGCCAAATGGCACTACGGGGGAGAGTTCCCCGCGGACCTCGACGACTTCCAAGGATTCGTGCACACCGGGATGTTCCTGGGCTGGTTGATGGAAAACGACCTGATCAGCGATTTTTTCAAGACCGAAGGACTCGACGGCCTGCAACGGTTTCTGGCCCACGAAAGCACGGGAGCGCAGATCTACGCCGAATGGGACGGCGTCTTGATCGGCGATATGCTCAGCGATCTGGGCAACGCCTTCGCCCAGGATTATTACGACATCACTGCCGGCGGTTACATGACCGACTACGAAGCCGCGCTGTGCCGCGGCTTGCCCAGCACTTACCACGTGCAAGACACCTGGGAAAATTTCGAAAAGATCAAACAGGTCATCGACGGTCGATTCCAGGCGTGGCGCGCCGCCCGACCGCGTTAAAACTTGTCCGTTGTGGTTGCCCATGGGATTTCGATCGTTTACTGTCGAACCTCACGTCTTCCAGGGAGCGTCGGATGAAACGGTTGATACTTGTTGCGCTATCGGTGTCGCTGCTGATGTTCTCCGCCTGCGCGGTCAAACACCTGCCGCCGCCGGCCATGGTGGTCGACCAGCCGGCCGGCGAAGCGACGCATCAGACCGCGGACGAACAAGAGATCGCCGCCCTGAAAAAACGGGTGGAAGAGCTCACCGCCGAAAATGAAGCGTTGCAGCATAAAATCGAGTGGCTCGAAGCGCGCATTCGCATTTTGTCCAACCAAAAGGCGCCAAAGCCCGATCCGCAGGCGCAAAACGTCGAACTGGTAGTTCCCGCCACGGCCATGACCCTCGGCAGCGACGATGCCCCGGTGAAATTCGTCGTGTTCATGGAACTGCTGTGCCCCTTCTGCGCCCGTCATCATGACAACCTCAAAAAGTTGCAGGAAAAATTCGGCGCCGACAACGTGCAGATCGTGTACCTGTACTACCGCATTCATCAGGGGGCCGACTTCCTGCAACGCGCCGCTCTCGCCGCCGGTCGCCAAGGGAAATTCTGGGAGTTTATCGAACTCGCTTTCGCCGAAATGAGAACCTGGCGCATCAGCCTCCCCCAGAACATAGCGACCGTCGAGCAGGAGAAGGAAGCCTTCGACAAGACGATCCGCCCGGCGGCCGCCGAACTGGGCCTGGACGCCGACCGCCTCTACCGCGACATGCAGGACGAGGAAATCAAAAAACAACTCGAAGCGGAAATGCAACTCGGCCGCGTGGTTCCCGTTAAAGGCACGCCTACCTCGGTCATCAACGGCGATGTTTACCGCGGCGCCAAACCTTACGAGGATTTCGAGAAAGTCGTGGCGGAGCTGTTGAAGAAATAATCCCAGCCCCGCGGTCGGCTCAGTCCGGGTCGTGCGTGAAACAGACGTCGTCGATGCGATTGGAATTGTTGCCGGCGCCGTCGCTGATGGCGATGCCGAAACACCATTCGCCGGGTTCGAAATAGTCTTCCCCGACGCCCGCCATCGCGATAATGCCCGAGATCGTTTTGGGCTGTTCGCAGTCGTCGACGTCAAGCAGATCGCCGTGGTTCTCGACGAAATTGCTCAAGGCGATCTCGCCGCAGTCGCATACATTCTCGTCAACCATCATGTAAAGCAGCAGGTTGCCGCCGGAGAGATCGTCGTTGACGTCGCAGACCGATAAGGTCAGGGCGGCCACCCACATGTCGTCACCGTCGATCGATTCGATGAAGGTCGTTTCGGGGTCGAACTCCGCCGCGAAAATATAAGGGTCATCGCCGGTCGGCCCGCCGTCGTCGTCATCGTCGTCGTCGCCGGCCATCGAATCGCCGTCGTTTTTGTCGTCGTCGGAAGATGAGTCGTCGTCATCTTCGTCGCAGGAAACGACAATCGCCATCAGGACCGCCAAGGCAACCAAGAAAATCGAGCGTGCGGGAAAGATTTTCATTTTAACTCCCTATTTAAGTATTTCCACAAGGAGTAATTATATCCGCCGGCGGGCGAGTTGCCAGCGAAAAAAACGGTCGACCGTCAGTTTTCCAGCGTCAGCAGCGCGAAGCCGCGGCCGGGCAGTACGAAACGATAATCGTCCGCGTTGGCGGCGTCCAGCAACGGATACGTCTCGTCGCCGACCAGGTCGCGCACCGCGCCGGTTCGGCCGTCCCAGGGCGAAGCGGCGAAATTCAGGCGCAGCGTTTGCGGTGCGGATGAAAAATTGAACGCGGCGAGCACGGCCCGTTCGCCGTTGCCGCGAAAGAAGGCGAAGGCCAACGGATCGCCCGCCGCCCACTCGCGATAAACGCCGGTCTGCAAAGGCTCGGTTGCGTTGCGCAACGCCAGCAGGCGCCGGTAGTGATTCAACAGCGAAGCCGGATCGCCCGCCTCGTCGGCCACGTTGTGCGTGCGGTAGTTGGGCGCGAGGTCGATCCACGGTTCGCCGGTGGTGAACCCGGCGTTGTCGCCGCCGGTCCAGTGCATCGGCGTGCGCGCGGCGTCGCGGTAATCGGTGATGACCTCCCGCCCGTCGGCCATACCCACTTCCTCGCCGTAATAGATGAAGGGCGTGCCCGGCAGCGTCAGTTGCAGCGCGGCCATCTGCTTCATGCGCGACTCGTCGCGCAGCAACAGATCGAAGGTGCGGTAAAAATCGTGGTTCGAGAAAAACACCGTGTTCTGGCCGCCGGCGGGCATCGCGGCAAGCGAGGCGTCCAGCGTATCGGCGAGAATTTCCGGCCGGTTCAGATGATGCGCGCCGAACAACGCGTAGGTCAGGTTGAAGTTCAAGACCATGTGCAGTTCATCGTGACCGCCGCCGTAGTACGCCGCCATCTCCTGTGGTGTGCCGAGCAGCTCGCCGACCATCGCGCGGTCGCCGTATTCGTCGAGCAGGGCGCGGAACTCGCGGTGCACCGCGTGCGTCAGCGGATGATGCATGCAGGTCGTCGCATCCTCATAATACAGGTGCGCCACGTCGAGCCGGAAACCGTCGACGCCCAGGTCGAGCCAGAAACGCATGACCTCGGCGATCGCCTTGTGCACTTCCGGATTGGCCCAGTTCAGGTCGGGCATCCCCGCGCGGAAATGATGCCAATAGTACTGCCCGGTCGCCTCGTCGTAGGCCCAGTCCATTTCCTCGACGCCGCTCGCCTCGGCGGGGCAATGGAACGACGGCTCGTCGGCCCACACGTACCAATCGCGCTGCGGATCGTTGCGGCCGGAGCGCGAAGCGAGAAACCATTCGTGTTGGTCGCTGGTGTGGTTGAACACGCCGTCGAGAAACACGTGCAGGCCCAGTTCGTGCGCCCGGGCGAGGAAGGTCAGAAAATCGTCCATCGTGCCGTAATCGGGGTTGATCGCCGTGTAGTCGGCCACGTCGTAGCCCGAGTCGACGAAGGGCGTGGGGTAGATCGGCGTCAGCCACAGCGCGCCGATGCCCAATTCCGCCAGGTAGGGCAGGCGGGCGGTCAGGCCGGGCAGATCGCCGAGGCCGTCGCCGTCGCTGTCGGCGTAGCTGCGCACGAAGATTTCCATGAACACGACGCGTCGGTACCAGTCGGCGTCGACGGTATCGTCATCGTCGGCGGCATCGTCATCGACCGCGTCGTCGTCCGACGCATCGTCGTCGGCCGGATCATCGCCCGCATCGTCGTCCGCATCGTCGTCGTCGTCGCCGCCGCAACCGGCCATCAGCAATATCACCGCGAAAACAAGGGGAAAAAACAACCGGAAGTTACGCACCGCGGGTCTCCTTTCGCCGTCGAACCAAGCGCCTCACCTTACCCGGAACGCATCGCACTGTAAAATTAACCCTGGACGCGCCGGGCGTGTCGATTTATCCTGCCAACGCACTCGAAAAAGGCGGAGGTTCCTTCGTGCGAAACATCATCGTTTTAAGCCTGCTGATTCTGTGTTTATCCGCCATGACCGTCCACGCCCAACAGGCGCCCGAGCCGACCGGCTTTTACCTCGAGCCGGCCTTCGTCCTGTCGACCTTCACCACGGTCAAAGGCGTGGACGAACGCTTTCTGGAGGGCGGCGAATCCGACGAACTGAACATCCACACCGGCGATCTGAACTGGATTTTCATGCCCAATCTGGCCGCCGGCTGGGGCTTCGGCGACTGGCGGCTGGCCGTGCGCGGCGCGTACGTCTCGCAGTTGATCAAACTCGATCTGCCCTACGGCGACATCGCCGAAGGCGTGATGCACTCGGTCGAGGTCGGCCCCGAGGTGTCCTACCAGGCGATGACCTTCAAGTGGACGACCGTCGAGGCGCAGTTCGGCCTGTCCGCGCGGGTGATGGCCGCGGCGTCGCTCGAATACGATTACGTCAACGAGCCGGGGCCGACGCAGACCAACGATTTCATCGGCGCGGACGTGCCCGGTTTCGCCGTGCACGTCGGCGCGGGCGGCGACCTGATGCGCGGCGAGCACGTGCTGCTGGGTTGGATGGCCCGCTTCTACTGGGGCCGTTACGAACTGGAAAGCGACGACAGGGTCGTCTTCGGACACAATCCGATCACCGTCGATTGCGACGAGGAGATGGACTTGAACGTCTATTCGCTGCTGATCGGCGCGCGGTTGCGCATCTATCCCGTTTCCTCGGCGCGGGTGGCCAAATGAAACGCACCGCCGCCCTCTGTCTGACGATCCTGCTGCTGGCGACGGTCACGGCGTGGGCGGAGGACAAGTGGGAGATCGAGGCGGGTACGGTCGAGTTGCGCGATTTTACGAAAAAGGTGGCGCAAGCCACCGGGCGGGTGATGATTTTCGGAGCGGACTTCGGCGGCGAGATCGAGCTGCAGCCGGCCGGTCCGTTCAACAAAGAACAACTGTGGAACTACCTGCTGGCCACGCTCGACAGCCAGGGCTGGGGCGTGGTGCTGCAGGGGGACGTCGCGCGGGTGGTCAAACTCGACGAGATGGCGACGCAGGGCGTGCCCGAGGTGGTCATGACCGAACCGCCCACGCCCGTCCCGGCCGCGACGATCACGGTGACCTTCGAGCTCAAGCACGCCGAGGCCGGGACGATCGCCATGCAATTGCAGCGCCTGGCCGGACCCGGCGGGCGGGTGGTCGGGCTGCCGGGGCAGAACAAGGTCGTGGTGGTCGACACGGCGGCGAACGTCGAGCGCATGCGGAAGGTCGTCGAGCGGCTGGACCGCGCGGGCGAAGCGGAGAAGATCGACGTGGTGCGCCTGCGCAAGGCCGACCCGGAGGTCATGGCCGAGATCCTGCGGCGGGTGTTCACCGATTATCGCATCGACGGTTCGATGGTGCGCCGGCGCAACAGCGCCGGCGGGCTGATCGTGGTGACCGAGCCGCATTCGCGCACGGTCGTGCTGCGCGGCAACGAGCGCGACGTCAACGGCGCCAAGGCGCTGGCGACTCGGTTGGACAACATGGACGATCCGGTCGTCATGCTGCGCCGCTTGCGCAACGCCCGCTCCGAGGAACTGGGCGATTTGCTGGGCGAAATAGTGCGTTAACCGCAGGAACACCGCTGGCCTTCGGCGGCGAATCCCATTATGATGCCGGTGACGGGGCGGACCAACTACGGCAGGGGGAGCGGCGAGTTTGGTGCAATGGATTTTATGCGTCTCCGGTGATCGCCAGATCGCGGTGGAATTGCGCGAGCAGTTGCGCCGCATGCGCTTTCGCGCCGAAACGGCCGGGGGCATCACCGAGGCGCTGGAGATAATCAAAAAAAGACTGCCCACCTTGATGGTGGTCGATTTCCATCTGGTCGACGGCTCGGGCCTGGAACTGCTGCGGCAGATGTGCCGGGACGAGCGCGCCGCGCGCATCCCCGTGCTGATGCTGGCCACGCCGATGCAGTCCGAGCATTACCGCCATCGGTCGATCCGGCCTGCGCCCCAGGAGTGGGTCGACAAGCCGGTCGACGACGAACGTCTGGCGCACGCCGTGTCGCGCTGGGTGGGCGTCGAGGTCAAAAGCCGCCTGCTGCCCGAAGAGCCCAAGTTCGATCACCTGATGCGTCTGCCCGACGACGGCTCGTTCTCCGAAGTGCCCTTCGCGCGCGTGCTGGTGCTGGCCGGACGGCGCGGCTGCGGCCGGCTGCGCATCGAGCGCCCGGGGCAGTGGATGGAAATCTGGCTGGAGAAAACGTGCATCGGCGCGATCTCCAGCTCCTACCTGCCCGGCAACAGCCTCGGCGAACTGCTGGTGAAAAACGACGTGCTCAGCCGCTACGCCGTGCGCGAGGGCATGAGCCGTCTTAAGCCCGGACAGCGCCTGGGCCGATGGCTGGTGGAAAACGGTCTGCTGACCGAGGACGAACTCAACGGCGAGCTGCAAAAGCACGTGCTGGACAAGCTGTCGGTCGCCTTCTCGTGGCGCTGGTACGAAGGGCTGTGGAGCTACGTCCCCAATGACCAAGCCAACGGCGCGCAACTGCGCTGCGAAGTCGACCTGAGCAACTTGATCTTCGAGGGCATCGGCCGCTATTACGACCGTGACCGGTTGGAGATGATTTTCTCCAAACGCGAACGGCTGCGCCGCGCGCTGATTCCCATGACCCCGCACATCGACGACCTGCCCGTCGCCGCGCGCCGCCTGCTCAAATCGGCCGACGGCCGCTCGAGTTCGGTGGTCGTACGTGAACGCTCGGGCATGGAGGTTCGCCGCTTCTACCAAACCCTCTACGCGCTCTGGGTGCTGGACCTGGCTCGCTTCGGCGATCCGGTCAAAGGCGAAGCCCCCCGCCGCCTGCGCGACGAGGAAATCTTCCTCGACCATGACGAAACCATCGGACACCGGCGGTAGAATTTCCCCGTCTTCCGCCTCTGGTAATTAGGGTAATTAGTAATTAGGGTAATTAGGGACAGTCATCAATTTTTAACGAACATTATTCCGCTATATAATGTGTGACATACGTAACGCATAGCATAGTATATCTTTAGTATAAACAATATATTATACCAATGAAACAGGTGGCCGTTCCTGCTTTAACAAAACAATATTTTATAACAATTAAATAGGTGACTGTCCCTATTTTATGAAGGTTGCTTCCTTATCAATAGACGATCAGATCCTGAATCTCGAACTGCTCGCCGATGGGCGGGTCGAGCTGCGTCCAGGCATCGCCTGGATAAACGAAGATCGCGTCGCCTGAATAGTCGCCATAGTCGATCGCCGGGGCGATAAGCTCGTCGGCGGACGTTTCGTAAAGGCCCTTAAATGCCCAGTCGTCGCCAACGAATGACGGCAGATCGTCACGCACGAACTGCTCGCCGTCGTAGTGCATGATCATGCCGTCCCCGCCCAGACAGCCGTTGTAATTTTCCCCGTAAAGATAAACGGTGTCCGTCGCGGTAACTGTGAGTCCAAGAAAATGATCGTCTTCCATGGGCGAGAACTCGGCGAAAACGGTTACGCTTACGCCGTCGGCATAGACCACGCGGTACGGGATGCCCTTCTTAGCGTTGTTGTGGGCCAACAACCATAGCTTGCCGTCGGCGCCGCAAGAGGAAATCGGCAGATAAGACCATCCGACGGCGCTGGTGTCGGAAAGCAACGTCCAATCGCCGCCGTCGGTCGACCAAAGATAATAATTGTTGATCACGCCACTACTGCCCAGCAGATACAACACATCGCCGCACATAACGAAGAGTTCCACTTCCCATTCCGCTGTCGGCAGATCGGGCAGCGTCTCCAGCGCCCAGGCCGTGCCGTCGTAGCTCATCACGAAACCGGTTTCGTTTTCCATATCGTTGCCGGCCGCGTAAGCCTTGCCGCCCAGGGAGAACAACGGCCTTTCGCCTTCGCGATAAAAACGCCAGATGCCGGAAACCGTCGGCAGTGCAGCCTCGTTCCAGGCGGATCCGTCATAAGCATAGATCACGCCGTGCGAAGGCAATTTTTCGTCAATATCATCGACCAGCACCGGCGTGCCGTCGGGCAGAAAATCGAGATTTTCATTGGAATAGACGACGTCGTTGACCGCCGCCGGGAAGTCGATTTGTTCCCATGCGTCGCCGTTTTTGTGCAACAGCGAGTCCAATACCGGCCGATCGGTTGCGCCGTCGTAGTTTTCCACGGCCACCGCCCACAGTTCGCCGGCCGGCGAGCGGCGGACGGCGCCGATATAATCGATCTCCGCGAACGCCTGCTCGACCGTCCAGCCGTCGGTATCGTTGTGCGTCAGGATCGCCGCTTTGCTCTCGTCCGGAAAGGATTTCAGCTTCGTTTCGCCGGCATAACCGACGGCGGCATACGTCGGTTCATCCTGGCTGAACACGGTCAAATACGGTGAGAGCTCGACGAACGGCGCGGGGAGCGCCTCTTGCGTCCAGCCCTCATCGGTAAAGGCGAACATCGATACGCCGGAGTCGCCGAGAGCGCTCAGCCTCGCCCGCGCATTGGCGACGACATCGTCGTCATCGTCGTCATCATCCGTGTCGTTGTCATAGATCGGAAGAGCGTCGTGTAGGGAAAGAGTGTAGATCTCGGTGG